>NZ_JAVRBM010000045.1:0-72179 GCF_034531255.1 Nostoc sp. ChiQUE01b
ATCATCTGTTCTCTTCTACTCTTATCTTATAATTTTTTATGTCTAGCTACTTATTAAGGCTAAAACAAATCTAACGAATTTACCTGAATTATGTCCTTATACCTTTTGTTTATATAAAGATTCAGGTAGCTGTACATTTAAGTTAGTCATGGAATTTCTCCTACTATTTGCAAGAATTCTTTGGGTGAAACTACCCTCAGTCCAAATTTTTGTACGCCTTGTAAATCTTTTTGATTGTAAGTGATGATAAAGTCTGCTTGGCATTCAACAGCTAAATCGATGAGAAAATCATCATTCAATTAATCTTTGAATTATCCATTAAAGACCATCCTAAACTGGTTGGCTGTTCATAAACCCGCTTTAGAGTATTTATATCTCTAGCAGAAATAGGCGACGGGTTACGAACTTGAGAAAAGTATAAAGCATCAGTTTGTAGCGGACTATGACCCCAAATTCCTAGTGCATGACCAAATTCGTGGCGGGCTGCTGCAATCAGATACTCACCTGTTTGACTGGGGCTTAACAAGATGGTGAAGCGGTGGGACAAAACTTTGTTGCTGGTGTATAACTCGTAAGTAGTTTGTGCCGATCGCGCACGAGGTATATTACTACCTGGAGAAATTTGTAGAGGTGGCGCTTTTCGCACAATTGTAATATCAGCAACTTCTGGCTGTTCGACTACTGTTAAAGGTAAATAAGTACTCCATTCATGTACACCCTGCAAGACACCATTAACCCATGCTTGAGCTTGTTTTTTGCTGATGGCTTTTGGTGGTTCTACGTAAACTCGAATCGGAAATTGTGACCAAACTAAATAACCTACTTGGGTTGTTGTGATTTGGGAAAAGTAGTCACCACTGTTAGTGTTATCTTGCCACTGTGCGAGTGTGGGCGGTAGGGGATGAGGTTTTGGGGAAGATGAGGGAGATGGAGAGATGGGGAGAGAGATTATTAAGTCTGAATATGCATGTTTTGGTATTAGTGTAAACCCATCACTCGACTGGAGATTAATAAAAATGATTAACAGCCCTGTGCCAATAAACAAGGCAAGAGCTGTAATTAACCGTCGTGAAATTAAATTTATAAGGGTGTTAAGTATTGGGTGTTGGGTTCTTTTCCCCATTGACCTATCCTTATTTAGGCAGCCAACCGGCACTTAAAACTACTGTTAAACCGAGAAAAATTACTGTCAATGCCCAAGTAATTCGGTTTAAGGTGTTTTCTGCACTTTTGGTGCTGCTAAATAGCTGGGCTTGTCCGCCAATGGCTCCAATGCCATCACCTTTGGGGCTATGCAGTAAAACTAAGATAATCAAACCAATGGCGGAAAATGCCCAAATGCCTTGCACGATATTACTAACTGTCATGGTAGGAATCTCATTTATAACAATTTTTCAAACAGGGGGTCAGGGTTGGGAGTTAGGAGTTAGGAGTTAGGAGTTAGGAAAGTCTTAATTGATCACTATTAACTCTTAATTATTCACTCCTCACTATGAACTCTTAACTCCTAACTCTTTTACAGTCCCACTTGTACGGGGGTGCGAGTGCGTTGCAGTTCATATTCTGCTGTTTTTAGCAGCGATCGCCCAGTCATTTCTGGTGGCTGAGGCAGCTGTAAAATCTCTAGAATTGTGGGGGCAATGTCGGATAGCTTGCCATCGCTTCGCAGTTCGACATTTGTACCATATCCAGGGATTTTGACTTTCTCACCTTCTACCAAGATCAAGGGGACTGGGTTAGTGGTGTGGGCTGTCCAAGGATTACCCCCTTCATCTAGCATATACTCGGCGTTGCCGTGGTCGGCAGTAATAATTGTTGTACCACCGGCTTTGATAACGCTCTCTAGTAAGCGTCCCAAACAGCGATCAACTGTTTCAATTGCTGTAATGGTAGCGTCAATTTGACCAGTATGCCCTACCATGTCTGGGTTGGCATAGTTAATTACAACTAGAGAATACGTACCCTTTTGAATCGCAGCGATCGCTACATTTGTAACTGCTGCTGCTGACATCGCTGGGGCGCGATCGTAAGTCGCTACCATCGGGCTGCTTACTAGTTCCCGATCTTCGCCGGCAAAAGGTTCCTCCAGACCCCCATTAAAGAAATAGGTGACGTGAGCGTATTTTTCTGTTTCAGCGGTGCGGAACTGATTCAAACTATGATTGGCTATAACTTCTCCCAGAATGTTACTGAGATTCTGAGGCTCAAAGGCTACAGCCACAGGTAAGTCTGAATCATACTGTGTAAAGGTGACAAAAGACAGCGGTGTGATTTGCTGCCTTTCAAAACCGTTAAATGTGGGACTGACCAAAGCTTGAGTCAGTTGTCTGGAGCGATCGGGGCGGAAGTTGAAAAATATCACCCCATCCCCTGGTTGTATTGCGCCCGGAGCAATTCTGATGGGGTTGACAAATTCATCTTTTATCCCTTGGTCGTAAGATGCTTGCAAGACTTCCACAGCCTTGAGACCATTACCAACACTATCTTGTATCATCACGTCGTAGGCGCGTTTGACCCGATCCCAACGGTGATCGCGATCCATTGCGTAGTAGCGACCGCTGAGGGTGACTATGCGCCCAATTCCAATGCGGTCTAGATAATCTTGCAGCAGTGCGATCGCTCTTACACCGTCAGTTGGTGCGGTGTCACGACCATCGGTGATAGCGTGGATACAAACTTCTGGAATTTGCTGGTCTTTGGCTAAGTCAAGTAGTCCGAATAGATGGGTGATATGCGAATGTACCCCTCCCTCAGAACAAAGCCCGACTAGATGCAGCTTGCTATTCCGAGAACGAACTTCCTGGCAAATTTTGACAAGTGCTGGGTTTAAGGCAATAGAACCGTCTTCGACCGCATCGGAGATGCGTACCAGTTCTTGCGGTACCACTCGCCCAGCACCAATGTTCAAATGACCAACTTCTGAGTTGCCCATTTGACCATCTGGCAACCCTACGGCTTTTCCTGATGTGTGGATGAGGGTATGCGGGTAAGCTGCCCATAAACTGTCCACAATCGGAGTTTTAGCAGCAACAATAGCGTTTCCTCGCGTCTGATCGCAGTAGCCCCATCCGTCTAAAATGACTAGCACCACAGGAGCAACAGGTGCTTTGGTCATAGTAAAATTGCCCTTTACTTTTTGTAATACCCGAATGATACCATTGCTAATCCACGCCGCAAGTGAATTTTTGCTTATTAATTTCTTTTATGAATGACTTGCAGTGTTTTGAAAGATTTTTAATTTTTAGTAATTTTTCTATGATATTTTTGAGCGCTATTAAACCAATTCGCAATTCGCAATTCGCAATTCGCAATTACGTTTTGTGACGGGGGTTTAGACCCCGACACAAAACGTTCTGCCGTCGTTAGGCTCTTTATTTAAACCCCCAAACTTTGTTAACGAGTGATTACTTAGTAGTAGCGTTTTCGCACTACTACTAAGGCATTTTCCAATCCCTTATTTCCTTTTTGTGGAAGATTTAGCAGCTTTAGCAGCTTTTTTCGCTGCTTTTTCGGCTTCTATTGCAGCTAACTTTGCCTGTTCTTTTTCTTCGGCAATTTTCTGGAGATAGTAATGATAATCTCCTAAATAGACGCGGAATTCTCCATCACGAATTTCAACGATTTTATTTGCTACTTGAGAAATAAAGTAGCGGTCATGAGAGACTACAATTGCCGTGCCATCATAGTTTTGGAGCGCCTCTTCCAGCATTTCTTTAGCTGGAATATCTAGGTGGTTTGTTGGCTCATCTAAAATTAGTAAGTTTGCGGGACGTAAGAGCATTTTTGCCAACGCCAAACGAGCTTTTTCTCCTCCACTTAATGCCGCAACTGCCTTGAATACAGTATCACCACTGAATAAGAAGCGTCCCAAAAGCGTGCGGACTTCTTGATTATCCCAATCTGGAACTTCATCATGGATTGTTTCCATGACAGTTTTCTTAAAATCCAAGGCTTCAGCTTGATTTTGCTCAAAGTAACCGGGAATAACGTTGTGAGCGCCTAATTTAACGCTACCTTCTGTGGGTTGTTCCATACCCATAATCACGCGCAGAAGTGTAGATTTTCCAGCACCGTTAGGGCCAAGAAAAGCTATGCGATCGCCCCTTTCAATGAGAAGATTCGTTCCTAAAAACAGAATCTTATCATCATATATATGAGTTAAATCTTTAATTTCTACTACCTCCCGTCCACTACGGGGTGCAGGAGGAAAACGGAAGTGGAGAGTTCTTAACCCAGCAATGGGTGCTTCAATGCGCTCAATTTTTTCGAGTTGCTTTTCTCGGCTTTTTGCCTGGGTACTACGGGTAGCACTGGCGCGGAATCTATCAACAAAGGTTTGCTGTTTTTCTAATTCTTTCTGTTGACGTTCGTAGGCGCTAAGTTGTGCTGATTGATTTTCACCTTTTTGTAACAAATATGCCGAGTAGTTACCAAGGTAAGTACTGGAAACGCCACGTTCAGTTTCCACAATTTGGGTGCAAAGGCGGTCAAGGAACTCCCGGTCATGGGAGACTATTACCATCGGTGTAATCAGCCCTCTGAGGTAATTTTCCAACCACTCAATGGTTTCTAAATCTAGGTGGTTAGTCGGTTCATCCAGCAGCAACAAGTCAGGTTTTTGCAGGAGGATTTTACCTAAACTCATCCGCATTTGCCAACCACCACTGAAGGCACTGACGAGGCGATCGCCATCTTCTAGCCCAAACCCCATTTCTGGTAAAATTTTCCCAATGCGTGCATCTAAGTTGTAGCCATCCAAGGCTTCAAATTTGCGCTGCAAGCGATCCAACTTGTCGATCAGTCGATCCAGTTCCTCTGGGGCAGCCGTTTCCATCTCTTGAGGCACATGCGCCAGAGATAACTGTACTTCGTTGGCTTCTTTGAAGACAGTCCAAAATTCTTCTCTAACGGTGCGGGTGGGGTCTACTTCAAACTCTTGGTTGAGGTAGGCTATATGTAAGCTATTAGGACGGATAATTTCACCAGCGGTGGGTTCAATTTCCCCAGAGATGATTTTGAGTTGGGTAGATTTTCCAGCACCGTTGACACCGACTAAGCCGATGCGATCGCCTGGTTTAACTTCCCAGTTGATATCTTTGAGAACTTCGCCTGTGGGATAAATTTTACTTATATGTTCTAGTCGCAGCATTAAGTTTCTCTCAGGTAGGGAGTGGGTGGTTGAGGACGAAGTACTAACACCGCCTCTAATATTAACAAAAATTAACTATAAATTCGTCATTAGAAAGTCTGGTGAGTCGCAAACCAAATTTGGCTTGAGTCATGGATAAAATTTACCACATCTATCTTAAGGCTGGCTTTGTGTTGCTTGTCTAACTTCTTCGACACTCAAATCTAACGCCTCTGCTACTTGTCCTACAGTCAACCCTGCTGCCAACATTGCTGGGACTGCTTTTAGTTTCCCTTTAAGCTCACCTCTAACCTCACCTCTAATCTCACCTTGTTCAAGACCTTCCTGAAAGGCTTCCTGATAAAATCTGGTTTGCTTTAACTCGCTTAAGCCAAACATTTCCTCCATCTCCTCCCTACTCATTGCAGGAAACTTGTAAGCCAAAATAGTCTCTATAAATTGTAATAGTTGCTGCTGTTTTGGTGGTGAGTTTATTTCTGACTTAGTTCTGTTTATCAACTCCCTTGCTTGTGCGATCGCTATATGTCGGTTGCAATTACTAATTTAGCAGTTGCAATGCCAATTGGAAACGATGCACCTTCATTTAATTCATCCAAATAAATGCACCTGACGCGTCCACTTGTGAAAAACTCACGGTAATGTTTGATATTGCCTATATCTACATTCCTATTTGGGTATAAAACCACAGCACCCCAGTCATTTAATGGTTGATTCTGACGGAGATATAAACATATTTCTGCAATTAGCCGTGAATAAATTCCCCCATCAGCTTGAAATTGCACTTCAACAAAGTAAATTGGGTTCTCGCGTCCTTGTGTAGGTAGAAAAACACCATCGATTCTGAAGGCTGTTTGTTTGATTTCAACTGATGAAAATTGATAAAGGCTAGCTGATTCTGGGGGATTCCTAATAAGCTCAAAGAATATATCAGGAAATTCTTGAAACAGGCGATAAAAGATGATGTCTGTTTTCACAATTTTATATAATTTGAAGATTTTGATTTGCTGTTCATGTGTTGCTTGATTCTTCCGAACCATCTCGCACTTCCAGCAACCGCTCTTTTGCCATCCCTAATATCCGTGATAGGGGCGCTAATAAACTATCATCAAATGCTTCTCCAGCATAAATATTATTCAGTTCAGTGGGAGATAATTTAAAGGTGTCACAGAATTTAGTAAACTCCTGGTTACTCAAGTCAAGCTCTTTTTGCCGATCATGAAGTAAAACTGCGATCGCTCTAGTTCCATACTTCGGACGTTCACTAGTTTTTATATATTTTTCCATTAAATAATATACTTTTCTCGTATCGCCTCCCAGTTTTTTAATTAAATCAGTACAAGCCATTTTTAGTGCTTTTTTTAAAACTTCTTCTTCATTCAGAAACTTAATAATTTCACTAGCATATTCTGGTTTAAAAAATCCCACTAAATCGCCTTTATGGTAAACTGGGATATAAGGCTCATTTGATTCAAAATGCCAATCTAACGGTTCGTTACGTAGAGACATAAATACCCCTCTAAATCATTTAAGATTTCACCATTTTAAAACCATTTATTCTTTAACTGCCAGTGGTGATATTGGGAGCATCTCACTTTTGTAAAAATACTATAGGCGATTATAAATCGCAGCTATACAGACAAAATCCACGTTCGTGGGTTTCAACTTGCTGGAGTCCGCACAGACTGATTTAGTTTGTGTAGCCGTTATGTATTTCTACCAAAACCTCGAACTCAACCAAAATTAGCGATCTCGCCTTGCTCATTCCCAAGTGGCTAAAAGGTTCCCAGAGGGGCATTTGGTAGTCTTATGAGGCTGTTGTTAGATATTCAACCATAATGGGCATACTGTAAATATCAAGTAAGTAAGCATCAAAACAGGGTAAACAGTATGTTGACGATAACGTGGCAAGAAGAAATTGCATCTTTGAAACAAGATTTGAGGAAGGAAATTAAAAAAATCTCAAGTAATTCTAAAATTAATATACCTAATCATATTTGCATTAATAATTTGAAATCTAAGTTAGAGCGATTAGATGAAATAGAAAAAATTCTTAGTATAGAAAAATATAAGATTGCTTTTATAGGTACTATTGGTCAAGGAAAGACGACAGCTATTTGCCATTTGTTTAACTTAATAAGCAACTTCAATGTTTCCAAAACTATTGCTAATAAGTCTCGAAATGTAATCGAAACTAAAGAGTTGCTATCAACAGGAGCAGGTAGAACTACTATATGTGAAGTAATTCTCAAAGCTGCGGAAAAAACTTACATAGAAATAGAACCTTATACAGTTGATGAGATGGAAAATCTTATTTTTGAATTCTGCGAGTATATTGCAGATAAAGACAATACTCAAGCAGATAAGAAAATAATTATTTCTACAGAGATTGAAAGGGCTATTAGGAATATTACAGAAATGAAGTTACGCTATCCAACAATTAATAATGAAGTAACAAAAATTGACCGAGCTAAGGAAGAATTTGATAAATTAGGATTAGATGAGTTTAAAAAACTTGCTTTGAATAATGCAAAGCTTGAATCTAGAAATAATAAGAATATTGAATTTGATAATCAAAAAACTGAGCAAGAATGGATAAAAAATACCTTTGCTGCTATTAATAATGTTGAGTTAAAAGAGTTTGCTATCCCAAGAAAAGTATATCTTTATGTGAGCCATGATGTTTTATCTGGCTCAAACTTGTCTCAGTTTGATTCAATTGTGGATACTAAAGGACTTGATGAAAATCCAATTCGTAAAGACTTACAGAAATATATTGAAAATCAGGATACTATCTGTCTCTTTGTAACTCCCTTTAATGCGGCTCCTGAAGCTAATATCAGTAAATTAATAGGTTATCACCTTACATCTAAATCCAAAGATTTTCATCATAGATTTGTAACTTTGGTATTGCCTCACAAAAATGAACCTGAAAGAGTAAATGGATGTGATGGAGATCGAGATATAGGAATTAAAATCAGAAAAGAAGAGATTCAAGCAACATTCAAGCGTTTAAACCTAGATTTTTTCCTAGAAAACATTTTGTTCTATGATGCTTTGAGGTACTACCGTGATGATATAGTCAAGCTAAATACTGACATTTATAATGAAGAAGATGTACAGGCAGATAAAGATGATTTTCTAAATGCTGTAGCCAGTGTAGTAAAACGTAGACATAATATTTTATTGGACGAAATAAAAAATATTCAAGAAAGCTTTACGAGAATAAAAAATGGTGATGCTTTGACAGTATCAGAAATAAAAGCAATTGAAAATGCCATTTATAATATAAAAGATTTACGCTATTTAAATAAAAGAGTACCTAGTTTTGTTTATAAAGATTTTATTGATAAATATATTGAATATTATCGTACTGTTTATCGAGCATGGAACACTAAACATGCTATACATAGAAACTTTGGTTACTATGATCCAAGGAATATAGATATATATTACGATATGAGGATTATTGCTGAGGGAATAAATGAAGATGAAATGTTGAAAAAGTTTACCAAACAAGCTAAACAGGAATTAGAAAATATCCTTAATGAGCTTACCTCTGCAAATGAATCATTAAAAACACTTATTCCTGAATTAGTCATGCAATTTAACTCATTTTATGACAATTTTATAAGTGAAGTAGGTGTAAAAATTCAAGATGAAGCTATAAGAAAATTATCACCTCAAAGTGAAGATTCTGATTTCTGGACAGCTCTAATTAATGAAAAGGGTAGGGTACAGCTTCCAGGTGAAACCTATACAGGTAACGTATGTCAGACCTTGAAGCACGAACTTGAAACTGAGCAAAGCTTAAATATATTTTTAGAGATTAAAGCAGGACAATATTGGGCAGAATTAGTTACTAAAATATTAAGCTTTTTTGGAGAAAAATAGACAGATAGTAATTTTAAATGGCATGGAAAATATTAAGGAATGTAAGGAGATTGCGTCTCTATAACCAGTTTATAAATAAACCTGATTATCTATGAGTAGCTTAAGTGAAGAAATATCTATAAAACTAAATATATATAAGAGAAACTATGCAGAATATACAAAGTGTTTAATTAGAGGTAATGAAATTGTTCTTGATGGACGACCAGAAGAAAAAGTTAGGCAATTGTTTATCTACTTTTTGGTAAACCAAAGTAAATTATTTCCAAATGAAATTGATATAAGAGTGGAATCTGATTATCATGATATAGAATTATGTAAAACTGTAAAAAATGACTATTTTAAACCATATTGTCCCCCTCTAATGATTGTGGAAGTGAAGCGAGAAGAAGAAAACTTACGGAATCATGAGAAGCAGATTGAAAGATACCTAAAAAAATCTTGTTCAGAAATTGGAATTTTATATAATTACCATGAAATTATTGCATATACAAAAAAAGATGGCGTATTTACGAGTAATCATCTCAATAGTCTTGAAGATATACCACCTTTAATCTTGCAAAGTTCTAATAAATTAAATGAAAATATACTAAAATTTGAAAAAGCTAGAAATGGAAGTTTTGATAGCTTTATTTATCTTGTTAATAAATATGGAAAATATAAACTTAACAGAATAGTTTTCAGACTTAAACATGAGCAGTTACCCATAGTAGGATCTTTCTTCAAGTTTCAAGATAACAAGCTGTACTACAATATATATGTTCAAAATGTTCAAAAACAGCAAAGCTGTGATTTCCAAGATTTTGAAAAGCTAGTTTGTATTATTTATTGACAAATATAACGTGTTTCAAAATAAAAATGAGCGTCAGAAAAATGGCAGTAATTATCCTTCCCAGTCTTGACGAGTATCCCACAGAAAATTGGCTGCGATCGCATCATCAAATAAATAGGGGCAATCCTCTGGAAAAGTTCGTAGCACTCGACGCAACATTAGAAAACCACCTGTGTGTATTAAAAGCAACAATACAACAAGTGGTTTTACAGTAATATTAACAGCAAAAATTAGTTAGCGGCAGAAGTCGCTAACTCCGCGAGACGTTCTTGTTGGTCTAGAGATATACAAGACTGGATTAGTGTCTCTAAATCACCATCCAAAACAGGGTTAAGAGAATAATTCTGACCTAACCGATGATCGGTAGCACGGTTATCTTTATAATTATAGGTGCGAATTTTTTCCGATCGCGATCCTGTACCAACCTGCGATCGCCGCATAGAAGTTACAGCTTCTTGTTGTTCGCTTAACTTGATTTCATACAACTTCGCCCGCAAAATTTGCATCGCCCGTTCTTTGTTTTGCAACTGGCTGCGTTCTTCTGTACAGAAAATCCGAATTCCCGTTGGTTTGTGCATCAAGTCAACGGCTGTTTCCACCTTGTTGACGTTTTGTCCACCAGCACCACCAGAACGGGCTGTGGTCATTTCAATATCTTTCGGATCAATGTGAATTTCCACATCATCCACCTCTGGCATAATCGCCACCGTAGCTGTGGAAGTATGAACCCGTCCCCCGGATTCAGTTGCCGGCACGCGCTGCACACGATGCACTCCAGCTTCAAACTTTAACTGGCTGTAAACGTCATTACCTTTAATTTCGAGAATGACCTCTTTCCAGCCACCCATTTCTCCACGAGATTCGCTCACTAGAGAAACTTTCCAACCTTGAGTCTGGGCATAGCGGGTGTACATCTGCATCAAATCACCAGCCCAAATACTTGCTTCATCGCCACCAGTACCAGCGCGAATTTCCAACATGATATTCTTTTCATCATTGGGATCGCGTGGTAGCAATAAGACTTTTAACCGAGACTCTAAATGTTCTATTTTTTCTTCAAGTTCTTTTACTTCCAGTGCTGCCATTTCTTGCAACTCTGGGTCACTCGCAGATTCTCTATAAACTTCACGCGCTCCGATTAAGTCTTCTTGGGCTGCTTTCCAAATTTCATAAGTATTAACTACCTCTTCCAAAGAAGAACGAGACTTAGCAATTTGTTGATACTCATCAGGATTGCTAGCTGTATCGGGGTCGCCAAGACGACGTGTTAACTCATTAAAGGTTTGTTCAACAGATTTTAGTTTGTCCAGTAAGTATGATTCAGCCATGACGAGTGCGATCGCTCCTTAAAAAAATAACAAATTGGCTCGAGCATATAAATGACAATCGACCCCGAAAAATGCAGGGTCGTCGTTAACAGCAGAGCCAACCCGCTACTTTTTCTTTTTGGTGCCGGTGCTTTGTTCGCTGGACATGCCGTATTTGCGGAGGAAACGTTCAACTCGACCCTCAGTGTCAATAATCTTCTGAGTGCCTGTGTAAAATGGGTGATTTCCAGACCAAACATCTACGTGCAATTCTGGCTTGGTAGAGCCAATGGTCATAACAACTTGACCGTTGCAGTAAACTTTAGCATCTGGATACCACTTGGGGTGAATATCAGCTTTAGCCATTGTTCCTTGTGTGATGAATCTATATTAATTATAACTTTCAGGTTTCAATTGGGGTTAGGGAGTGGGGAGTAGGGGAAGATGAGGGAGTGGGAGAAACCAATACCCAATTCCCAATACCCAATGCCCCATGCCCAATGCCCAATTTCCTAACGCTTAGAGTACTGAGGTGCTTTCCGGGCTTTATGTAAACCATATTTCTTCCGCTCTTTTGCTCTCGGATCGCGAGTCAAATAACCTTCGGTTTTCAAAGGTGGGCGGTTATCTGGGTCTAGTTGGCACAAAGCACGAGCAACTCCCAAGCGGACAGAATCAGCCTGTCCGGTCAAGCCGCCGCCTTCTGCTTTTACCAAAATGTCATATTCGTTTTCTAGTCCTAGAGTTTCTAAGGGTGCTTTAATCACTCCTAAGTAGTTGGGGTTAAATTGAAAATACAAGTTTCCATCTTTACCGTTCACAATCAGTTGACCGCTACCTGGAACCAAGCGCACCCTTGCTACTGCATTTTTACGACGACCAGTACCCCAGTATACGGCGCGACCGCTATTAGCATCTGCTACTACCATTAATTTTCTTCTCCAGGAATTGTACTAACTTTTAGTTCTTTAGGTTTTTGAGCATCATGGGGATGCGTAGGCCCAGCGTAGACTTTCAGCTTGGTGAACAACTGCTTACCGAGGCTATTCTTCGGTAGCATACCTTTAACAGCTTGTTCTAAAATCCGCTCTGGTATGCGCTCTTGCAGTTTAGCGAAAGTTTCCGTTTTCATCCCACCGGGACGACCAGAATGGCGGCGGTAAAGCTTTTGAGTGCGCTTTTTGCCTGTGACTGCGACTTTCTCGGCATTGATGACGATTACGAAGTCACCTGTATCTAGGTGGGGCGTATATTCGGGTTTCTTTTTGCCTCTTAGTACCTGAGCGATTTCGCTGGCGAGGCGACCGAGGCGTTTATCGGTAGCATCTACTATGTACCACTCACGCTCAAGGGACGCTTGAGAAGGAAGGTATGTTTTACTCGTTGTCATTTGTCATTTGTCCTTTGTCATTTTTGATTTGTCATTAGTCATTTGTCATTTGTCCTTTGTTATTTGTCCTCTGTCTTTTGTCAATTGTCGTTTGTCATTTGTTCTTTGTTATTCACTAATGACCAATGACTAATGACTAATGACTAATGACCAATGACTAATGACTCTTGACTAGTGACGAACTTTGGTAAGGTGTCGTACCAAATCTCTTTTGGAAAGGGAAAATCGGGATAGCCGACTCGCAACAAGCACAAGCCTTGAGGTGGTGCGGCGTATTTCACTTCTTCCCGGCGTTGTTCTTTCCACAGTTCGGTGAAGCTAGAAAGTGTTCGTTGTCCAGAACCTACTTCTACCAGCATCCCTACCAACAGCCGTACCATGCCATACAAAAATCCATCTGCCTGTATTTCAATATGGATAAATGGCCCACTGCGACGACACTCTGCTGCTTGCACCTCTACCCAGGAATGCGATCGCTTTGAGCCTGCACGGTGAAAGGCAGCTAAGTGATGTTTTCCCAAGAGAGGTTTTAAGGCAGCTTGGATTAAAGATTCATCCAGGGGTGCATAATAATAATGCCAACTGAAGGGTCTTATAAACAAGTTAAGCCGATCTTCAGTATATATTGTGTAGCGATACCGTCGATAGGCTGCACTAAAGCGAGCGTGCCAACGGTTATCAACACTAGCTGAAGCCCTGATTAATATATCTGGTGGCAGATAGCTATTTAGGATTGTTGCCCACTTGTGAGGCGGAATTAAACCTGTAGCTTCAAAATGGGCTACTTGAGCAGCAGCGTGAACTCCAGAATCGGTTCGCCCAGCACCATGTAATGTCACATGATGCCCAATAATAGTAGCGATCGCAATTTCGATCTCTTCTTGGACAGTCCGTTGGTTTTTTTGCCGTTGCCAGCCATGAAAATGAGTGCCCAGGTATTGAATTACCAAGGCTACTCGATGAGTTTGTGTCGGCTGGTGGCTTTCTAACATACAGATTTTGTCCTTTGTCATTTGTCTTTTGTCAGTTGTCCTTTGTTATTCACTAAAGACCAATGACTAATGACTAATAACCAATGACCAATGACTTAAACTAATTCAATTATTGCCATTTGGGCATTATCACCCCGACGCGGTACGGTATGCAGGATGCGGGTATAACCGCCCTGGCGACTACCATATCGAGTCGGAGCTTGCTCAAATAGAGCGTGAACCAGTTGTTTGTCGAACATATAGCCAAGAGCTTCGCGGCGTGCTGCCAAGGAGCCATTTTTGGCTAAAGTAATCATTTTTTCCACTTCACTTCGCAGAACTTTTGCTCTAATTAAAGTGGTGGTGATTTTACCATGACGGATCAGCTCGGTGGTGAGCGATCGCAGTAAAGCACGACGTTGATCGGCGGGTTTACTGAGTTTTTTGACGCGACAACGGTGACGCATAATTATGCACTATGAATTATGAACGGTTTTTCTTAAGGGTGTTTCGAGCCTCTTTCCATTGGCAGGGTGATGCCCAAGCGTCGCTGCAAAGCTTCTACAACTTCTTCTGCTGACTTCTGCCCAAAGTTCTTAATTTCTAAGAGGTCTTCTTGGGTATAATCCAACAAATCTGCCACAGAGTTAACTTGTGCCCGTTTGAGACAGTTATATGCCCGCACAGAAAGTTGCAACTCCTCGATGGGTATCTGAGCAGTTGGGTCGTCTGGAATATCCGAACCTGTGTCTGTTGGTTCTAGAGAGATATCTTTCAACGGGTTGAATAAATCTACCAATATTGCAGCGGCCGAAGATAGTGCTTCTTGAGGGGAAATACTGCCATTTGTCCAAACTTCCAACAGTAGTCGGTCTTTTGGAATCAAGCCTTCCCCACGAGATTCTTCAACACTGTAGTTGACTTTTCGCACAGGCATAAATATCGAGTCGATTTGGAGAAAATCCAACGATGTGGCTTCCTCGCGTCCTCGCTCTACGGTACGATAGCCTTTGCCTTTCTCAATCCGAAATTCCATTTCCAGCTTTCCACCCTCAGCGATGGTGGCTACATACTGGGTAGGATCGATGACTTCTACTTCACTGGGTAAATCAAAATGTGCCGCAGTGATTGTTGCTGGGCCGCTAACGAGTAATCTACCAATCTGGGGCTGCGAAGAATAGTTTTTCAGGATAACTTCCTTCATTCTCATGAGGATTTCCAGCACATCTTCCCGCACGCCCGGAACTGTAGCAAACTCATGTGAAACGCCTGCAATCCGCACTGCTGTAACTGATGTACCTTCTAGATTAGACAGTAAAACCCGCCGGAGTGCGTTGCCAACAGTTGTTCCTTGACCGCGTTCTAGAGGTTCTAGAACAAATTTACTGTAATGGTTCCGACTTTCTTCGGTATTTGACTCTACACATTCAATTTGAAACTGCGCCACGGATGAGCCTCCCTTTTTCTAAGGTGCTGCTAGCAGACAAATCAATTGCCTCCCGAATTGAATTTATGTCCTGTAGATTATAGGTATATCAAACTATTAATATAAAAATATAGTATACTTTGATACTTCTATTTCACTTGCAGGCGCTAATAATATTTTGGGTAGCCCGAAGATTAACAGCTTTTCCAGCGGGAAAATCTGACGTGCTTCTGGTGGCCCAAGCTTTGAATCAATGACAGTTTGCACGTTAGACGCTCAAGCGGTCATTACTAGGCTGTAACTTTTCGTCCTCACTGCCCAAGTCTTGGTATTTAAACTCGACGGCGCTTGGGTGGACGACAACCATTGTGAGGAATCGGGGTAATATCCCGAATCAGTGTAATTTCCAGCCCTGCTCCTTGGAGTGCCCGAATAGCGGTTTCTCTACCTGCTCCTGGCCCACTGACCATTACCTCGATTTGGCGCATTCCTTGATCTATAGCTCGGCGAGCTGCACTTTCAGCTGCGGTTTGCGCTGCAAAGGGAGTCCCCTTTTTTGCTCCCTTAAAACCGCTAGAACCAGCGCTAGCCCAGGAGATGACATCTCCATTTTGATCGGTAATGGTGACAATGCTATTGTTGAAAGTAGACTGGATGTAGGCCATTCCACTGGGTACATTCCGTTTCTGCTTCTTGCTCCCGGTTTTTTTAGTTGGTTGTCTCGCCATACTTGTTTAGTTGATTTAAGGTAAAACTTGCTCGGATTAGCAAGCGTTGCAAAATTATTTCCCTGGAGCCTTCTTCTTCCCAGCCACTGTCTGCCTTCTGCCTCTACGGGTTCTGGCATTTGTGCGAGTTCTTTGGCCTCTGACTGGTAAGCCCATACGATGACGACGACCTCTGTAGGTACCAATGTCAACTAAGCGCTTGATGTTCAAACCCTCCAAGCGCCGCAAGTCGCCTTCAACTTGATAGTTGGTTTCTATTTCCCCTCGTAGGGCTGTCACATCAGCATCACTTAAGTCCTTAACGCGGGTGTCTGGGTTCACACCTGTAGCCGCTATAATTTCTTGAGAGCGTGATAATCCAATTCCGTAGATGTAAGTCAGACCGATCTCGACGCGCTTATCGCGTGGAAGGTCTACTCCGGCAATCCGTGCCACAATGAACTCTCCCTATTGTTTTCGCAATTACTATTGGTTGGAAAAACGTGATTAATCGCGTCTTTTCGTTTTAATGATGATATGCGTGTTACAACTGACTCTGTTGGTAAGATTGTTATCCTTGACGTTGTTTGTGCTTGGGGTTCACGCAAATCACCATAACGCGACCACGACGTTTGATCACGTTACACTTTTCACAAATTTTCTTGACTGAGGCTCTAACTTTCATGCCTTTTATTTTTTGACTCCAAATATAAGATTATAGCATTTCTAGGAAAATTAATCCAGTTAAATGACTAGTAAACAGTCAAAAAAATGGTTTTATGGTAAAATTCTCTACATATACTTACTTCTTTCGTAGTCGATAGGTAATTCTGCCTTTGGTCAAGTCGTAGGGGGTTAATTCCACCTTGACGCGATCGCCGGGCAAAATCTTGATATAATTTCGGCGAATCTTGCCGGAAATGTGAGCTAGCACGTTAAAACCATTGTCCAAGTCAACGCGAAACATCGCATTGGGCAAGGATTCTGTAACCGTGCCTTCCATTTCAATCAAATCTTGTTTAGACAATTTGTTTTTTCCTCAACTCAACAATTTCGTGTTCAGTTGCAGCGCTTCATCTGCAAAAGAACACATTTTAAGAAATATATCAACAGTTTATTAATATATCTTAGCTAAAATTGCTCTTTTTTTTGGTAAAGAGGCATGGGGCATGGGGCATTGGGCATTGGGCATGGGGCATTGGTTATTAATTCTTGTTTCTAATTCCCTCACTCCGTCACTCCCTCATCTCCCTCATTCCCCTCATCCCCTCCCCCTCTTTTTCAGTCAGCAATTAATTACCTTTTGCAGTTCACCAGTGACATCTTCTTGGGACTGATTGCCATTAACTGTTAGGAGTTTTTGGCGATCGCCGTAATAATCAATTAAAGGTGCAGTTTCAGCGCGGTACACTTCTAAACGACGACGAATCACCTCTTCGGTATCATCTTTTCGTCCTCTAGCTAGCAAACGTGCGATCACAATTTCATCTGGTGCATCTAAATTGACTACCCTTTCGCCACCTTGATGTATTGCTTCCAGTAACTTCTCCAGAAAAGCTGCTTGGGTCACTTTCCGGGGAAATCCATCAAGAATCCAACCATTTTTGGCATCTGGTTGATTGAAGCGCTCCTGTACCAAGTCCTGCACTAGCTGGTCGGGTACTAACTCGCCGCTATCAACATAGCTTTGAGCTTTGATTCCTAAAGGAGTCTGCTCTTTCATGGCTTGTCTTAATATTTCACCAGTAGAAATATGGGGAATATTCAAGTGTTCAGCCAAGGTTTGAGCTTGTGTTCCTTTACCCGCTCCAGGTGGCCCCAAGAAGATTAATCGCGTCACTATTATTTCACCATTCCTTCATAGCGCTGAGAGATGACATAAGTTTGGACTTGTTTGGCTGTCTCAATTGCCACACCAACTAAAATTAACAAAGAGGTCGCACCTATTCCCTGGAAAGTTTTCACATTCAAAGCGCTTTCCACGGCGGTAGGGATAATAGCAACAAAGCCCAAAAAGATCGCACCTAAAAAAGTGAGTCGGTTGGAAACGCGTTCGATATACTCGCTAGTTGCCTTACCGGGACGAATGCCAGGAATACTAGAACCCATTTTCTTCAAGTTCTGTGCCACATCTACCGGGTTGAGAATCAACGAAGAATAGAAGTAGCTGAAGAAAATGATGGAAACCATGTATACCAAGGCATAGACCCAGGAGCTAGAACCGCCTGGACTCAAATAAGTGTTAACTATATTCGCCAATTCGGGATTTTTAGTAAAATTGGCGATCAGCAGTGGCAAACTGAGGATGGCAGCAGCAAAAATAATTGGCATCACGCCGCCTTGATTTAGCCGCAGAGGCAGATAGCTACGTTGCTCTGCCAAAACTCGCCGACCTACTTGGCGGCGTGCCGAAATAATTGGGATGCGGCGCATTCCTTCTTGGACAATCACAATACCAACAATTGTTGCTAGGAAAACTAAGATCAGCACGATCACCCGACCCACTGTTTCCCGACCGCCGACTTGTACCAAGTCGATGGTATCACCCAAAGCTTTTGGTAATGAGGCAACAATGTTGACAAAAATCAACAATGATGCTCCGTTCCCAATGCCCCGTTCTGTAATCAGTTCCGATGCCCACATGACGAACATTGAACCAGCAGTCAGAGCGATCGCAGTTTCAGCTACGAAGATCGGCCCTGGCTTTAAGGCGAATTGCTGGAGGAATAATGCCGAAAAAGCTGTACTTTGTAGAATTGCCCAACCTACAGTGACATAGCGGGTAATTTGCGATATTTTTCGCCGACCAGCTTCCCCTTCATTTTTCTGTAAATTTTCTAAAGATGGAATCGCTGCGGTGAGCAATTGAATGATAATAGACGCATTAATGAAGGGCAAAATCCCTAAAGCAAAGACTCCCAAAGTCGAAAGTCCTCGCCCGGAAAATATATCCAATAAGCCGAATATAGAATTACTCCCCGATATGGCTTCGGCAAATCTCGGTCTATCAATCCCTGGTACGGGTAAGAAGATACCCAGGCGAACCAAAATCAAAATACCGACAGTGACAAGCAACCTACCTCTGAGGCCAGCTGCCTGTGCCATCTGCATAAAAGTTTCTTGAGCCGTTGGGGCTTTATCTCGACTGATCATAGAGTGCTACCTTTATAGTGAACCAAGCACTGGCAGCGAGTTGGCTTGCATTTAAGTGCGCTGTTCCGGCTCACTCATAAGACTTCACAACTCCCCCCAGCTGCCTCAATTTTGCTACGAGCTGAACCTGTGAAAGCTGCCGCTTGTACTTTGAGCGGAATGCTCAATTCCCCGTTACCTAAAATTTTCAATGGCCCTTTGACAGCAGTCAGGATACCTGCGGCTTTCAATGAGGTCAAAGTTACTTCCGTATTCGCGGGAAGGGAGGCTAGCTTCTCTACATTAATCGTAGTGTAAATCTTCTGATTAATAATCGGAAAGCCCTTCAGCTTAGGTAAGCGGCGGTACAATGGCTGTTGACCACCTTCAAAACCTGGTCGAGTTCCACTACCAGAGCGAGATTTTTGACCCCGCATACCTAGACCAGCACTAGCACCTTGACCAGCAGAAATACCTCTGGCTACACGGCGCTTGCGTTTCTTTGAGCCTTTTTGCGGCTTAACATCATGGAGTCTCATAAGCTAAAAATGTCATTTGTCATTTGTCATTTGTCATTTGTCATTGTCGTTTGTCATTTGTTCAAAACAAAGGACTACTGACTAAGGACAAATGACTAGTTAGATGTAGAGATTTTGAATAGGAATACCGCGATCTTCGGCGACTTCAGAAAGGGTACGCAGTGTAGATAAAGCATTAACTGCGGCTCTAGCATTATTGAGCGGATTGTTGGAGCCTAGTTGTTTGGCTAAAACGTTACGAACTCCTGCTAATTCCAACACAGTTCGCACAGCACCACCCGCAATTACCCCAGTACCAGGTGCGGCTGGACGCATAATTACTTTTGCACCGCCACCGACACCATCAATGGGATGGGGGATGGAGTTGGATTTGGTGATTGGGATATCAATGAGGTGTTTTTTACCGTCGGCTACGCCTTTTTTAACGGCACCAATTACATCTGAGGCTTTGCCTACTCCGACACCAACTTGACCGCGTTCGTTACCAACGACAACGATCGCTCGGAAGCTGAGTTTTTTACCACCTTTGACCACTTTACTTACGCGTCGGATTTGGATAACCCGCTCTTGCCAAGTAGTTTCTTCTTTTTTGGCCCGCTTTGTTCTACTTTTACGCTCTGTTGCCATAACTTATGCTCTTTTAATGTCATTTGTTCTTTGTCATTTGTCTTTTGTCATTTGTCAGTTGTCCTTTGTCAGTTGTCCTTTGCAAACGACCAATGACCAATGACTAATGACCAATGACTTTAGAAATCTAAACCAGCTTCGCGTGCTGCATCAGCTAGTGCTTTGACACGACCATGATATAAGTTACCACCGCGATCGAAGACTACTTTGGTGATACCTTTTTCTAGCGATCGCACTGCGATCAACTTGCCAACTTGCACTGATGCATCGCGGTTTGCACCTGACGCTAAACTAGATTTCAACTCTGGTTCTACAGTCGATGCAGCCACGATGGTTTGATGCTGAGTATCATCAATTACCTGGGCATAAATATGCTCATTAGAACGAAATACCGCTAAACGCGGACGTTCTGGGGAGCCAATAACCTTGCCGCGAACGCGTCGATGACGACGGTTTTTTGATTCTCTACGAGTAAGTTTCATTTCTACTTCTTACCACCCTTACCAGTCTTACCAGCTTTCCGTCTGACCACTTCACCGGCATAGCGAATGCCTTTACCTTTGTAAGGTTCTGGTGGACGAACAGCACGAATTTTGGCGGCTGTGTTACCTACAATTTCTTTGTCATAGCCGCTGACAATAACATTAGTAGTACCTTCTACAGCAAACTGAATCCCTTCTGGCGGTTCAATTTGAATTTGATGGCTATAACCCATATTTAAAACTAGGTTACGTCCTTGAACTTGTGCCCGATAACCAACACCTTGAATTTCCAAACGGCGCTGAAAACCTTGAGAAACTCCCTCGACCATGTTGGCAACTAAAGTACGACTCAAGCCGTGCAGTTGCTTTGAGGTACGAGTTTCATCCCGACGATTTACCTGTAATATTTCTCCCTCTTGAGAGAGTGAGACATTCGCTGCTAGAGTGCGAGAAAGTTCTCCTTTGGGCCCTTTCACCACAATATTCGTACCATCGATCGCCACTTGAACTTTGGCGGGAATAGTAATTGGACGTTTCCCAATACGAGACATGACTTTTTGTCCTTTGTTATTTGTCCTTTGTTATTTGTCTTTTGTTATTTGTCCTTTGTTATTTGTCCTTTGCTAAGACAAATGACCAATGACAAATGACTAATGACAAATGACCAATGACCAATGACTACCAAACGTAACAAAGTACTTCGCCACCCAAGTTCTGACGCCGCGCTTCGCGGTCAGTCATAATGCCACTGGATGTAGAAATAATGGCAATGCCAATACCGCCTAGTACCCTTGGTAATTCTTTTCGATTGGAATAAACACGCAAGCCAGGCTTACTCACTCGCTTTAAGGCGGTGATCAGAGGCTGACGGTTTTTACCCTTGTATTTCAGGGAAATCACCAGATTGCGTTTTACCCCTTCTTCTGCTTCTTCGATTTCAGCAATAAAGCCTTCCTCCCGTAGCACTTTGGCAATGCTCCGGGTCAATTTTGTCGCTGGCACTTGTGTAGTTTGATGCCGCGCCAGGTTGGCATTGCGGATGCGCGTCAGCATATCTGCAATTGTGTCGTTAGCCGCCATCGTTCCCTCTATAGATGAACTTCTTGATCGCGAAAGGGCATTCCTAATTCTTTAAGTAAGGCGCGTCCCTCTTCGTCGTTTGTTGCTGTGGTAATGATGGAAATATCCAGACCACGCACTTGATCGATGCTGTCGTATTCGACTTCTGGAAAAATTAACTGTTCTCTGACACCCAGAGTATAGTTACCGCGTCCGTCAAAGCTTTTAGGGCTAACGCCGCGAAAATCTCGAATTCTGGGTAGTGACAAGCTAACTAATCGGTCGAAAAAGGCATACATCCGTTCAGCTCTGAGTGTCACCATGATTCCCACAGGCATCCCTTGACGAATCTTAAAGCCAGCGATCGCCTTTTTCGCCCGTGTCACCACTGGTTTTTGACCAGTGATCACTGAAATTTCGTTTATGGATGCTTCCAGCGCCTTCGCATTTTGAGCCGCTTCACCCAAACCTCGGTTAATCGTAACCTTTACCAACTTCGGTACTTGATGAACGTTGGTATATTGAAACTGATTGATCAGTTTGGGGACGATTGTCTCTTGATATAAGGTTTTGAGTCTTGTTGTCGCCATAGTTTTTTGTCCTGATATCCCTGGGCTTGGTCAGGGAACAAAGTTATAAGTTATGAGTTATGAGTTATGAGTTATGAGTTAAATTTAATTCCTAACTCTTAATTCCTAACTTCTAACTATTTATCCAGAATTTCGCCAGTTTTCTTGAGTTTTCTGACCTTTTTGCCTTCTGAGGTAAAGGTATAACCAACACGACTGGCAACGTTTTGCTTGGTGGAATAAAGCATCACGTTTGAGCTATGAATCGGGAATTCTTGGGTAACAATTCGCCCTGATTCCCCTTCTTGCTGGGGTTTGACGTGCTTGGTTTTAATGTTGACACCTTTGACGATGACTTTACTCAGTTGGGGAAGTGCTTGGATAATTTCACCAACTTTTCCTTTGTCTTTGCCAGCAATCACTTGTACGGTGTCGCCAGTTTTGACATGCATTTTGTGGAATACTTTGGGCGTACCCTGTTTGGTTGCCATTAAAGCACCTCCGGAGCCAGAGAAACAATTTTGGTAAAGTTTTTATCGCGCAGTTCCCGGGCAACTGGGCCAAAAACCCGTGTGCCTCTGGGATTACCGTCTTTATTGATGATTACAGCAGCGTTATCATCAAAGCGAATGCTCATGCCGCTGTCACGATTTACAGCCTTCCGAGTCCGAACAATTACTGCTTCCACAACATCAGACTTTTTTACAGCCATGTTGGGTGTAGCATCTTTGACAACTGCAATAATTTTATCGCCGATAAAACCATAACGACGGTTGCCTCCACCCAAGATGCGGATGCACATCAGCTTGCGGGCGCCGCTATTATCTGCAACATTCAGGTAAGTCTGGGGTTGAATCACAATTATTTTCCCTTGTAATGTTGTTAATTTCTAACAACGATGAGGTTTAAGTAGGCTTGACGTTCAGGACTTCTGTGATTTTCCAGCGCTTGGTTTTACTCAGGGGTCTAGTTTCCTGAATGCGAACGCGATCGCCTACTTTACACTGATTTTCTTCGTCGTGAACTTTATATCGTTGGGTGTTGACTACAATCTTGCCGTACTTGGGGTGAGGAGCGCGGTTTTCTATGGCGACTACCACAGTTTTTTGCATTTTATCGCTCACTACCAAGCCAACTCGTTCTTTAACTGCCATAATCTCCTACTTTTTTTCTTTAGCCGATTGACTTGCTGCCCGTTTGCGTTCTGTTTCTACCGTCAGCAATTGGGCTAGGCGGTGGCGCATTTGTCGGAACTGGTGGGGCTTTTCTAATTGTCTGGTGGCTTTTTGCAAGCGCAACTGAAATAGTTGTCTTTTGATCGCGACAATTTCATCAGAGAGTTTCTCGTCACTTAATTCTCTAGCTTCTGAAATCTTGGGAAGAGGCATAAGCTACTCCTGCTCCTGTGGTTGAGAGCGCACAATAAACTTGGTTTTGATGGGCAGTTTAAATGAAGCCAAACGCATCGCTTCACGGGCGATTTCTTCAGAAACTCCACCGATTTCAAACAAAATCCGTCCTGGCTTGACTACAGCTACCCAAAACTCTGGATTACCTTTACCGGAACCCATCCGGGTTTCAGCAGGACGCATGGTTACAGGTTTATCAGGGAAAATCCGAATCCAGATTTGTCCACCCCGACGAATATAACGAGTCATTGCTCGACGGGAAGCCTCGATTTGACGCGAGGTAATCCAAGCAGGTTCTTGCGCTTGGAGTGCAAAATCACCGAAGTTAAGGGTGCTGCCACGGCTGGCTAGTCCCTCCATTCGTCCGCGCTGTTGTTTGCGGAATTTAGTTCTTCTAGGGCTTAACATGGTTTGTCATTTGTCCTTTGTCATTTGTCCTTTGTCATTTGTCATCTGCCATTTACTAATGACTAATGACTAATGACTAATGACGATTTACCCTTCATTTGAGCGGTCTTCAAATTGCTGGCGACGACGTTGTTGTTGACGGCGACGGGGATCGCGATCGCGTTCGCCGCGATCACCGCGATCGCGTTCGCGGCTTGCTGGTGGTAACGGAGTTTCTTCCTGTCCAGGAATAATTTCTCCCTTAAACACCCATACTTTAATACCCAAAATGCCGTAAACAGTTTTTGCTGTGCAATAAGAGTAGTCAATGTCAGCCCGTAAGGTATGTAAAGGTACTCTACCTTCACGAGTCCACTCTGTCCGAGCAATTTCCGCACCGTTGAGGCGACCGCTAACTTGGATTTTAATACCTTGGACACCAGCGCGTTGGGCACGTTGAATCGATTGCCGCACTACTCGTCGAAAGGAAACCCGACGTTCCAATTGTTGAGCAATGTATTCGGCAATTAGGTAGGCATCAGCATCAACCCGTTGAATTTCAACTACGTTAATGCGAATTTGGCGATTACTACCCAACAGTCCTTGGAGTCCGGTACGTAAGGATTCAATACCTTGTCCACCGCGGCCTACTACTACGCCTGGTCTAGCTGTGCGTACTTCTAAGTCGATTTGGTCAGCTTTGCGCTCAATCCGCACTTCGGAAATTCCGGCGTTGTTTTGAGCCTGTCTACCCAACTTTTGTTCTATGTATTGACGGAGTTTGTGGTCTTCTTGGAGAAGTTCTGGATAGCGATCGGGAACAGCAAACCAACGGGATTGATGTTCATGTGTAATACCCAGGCGAAAACCAACTGGATGAATCTTTTGTCCCACGAATGCTTCCTCTAAAATTTCTGACTTTACGCAATTTATTCCTGTAAAAAAAGCTTATTTTTCTGGGGCGGCTGCAACAGCTACAGTAATATGACACGTCGGTTTGCGAATTTGGTAAGCTCGACCTTGCGCTCTTGGCTGAAACCGCTTCAACGGCGGCCCTTGATCGGCATAAGCCTGAGTAATCACAAGTTGAGTCCGATCTAACCCAGCGTTATGTTCGGCATTGGCAGCAGCGCTTCTGAGAACCTTCAATATGGGTTCAGTGGCGCGATAGGGCATAAACTCCAGGATGATTAACGCTTCCCGGTACGATCGCCCCCGGATTTGATCGAGGACTCGACGCACTTTGTAAGCCGAGATGCGGATAAAACGAGCGATCGCTTTTACTTCAGTAGTATTATTAGCCATAATTTTCTCCAATTTTGTCCTTCATCTTTTATCTTTTGTCCTTTGTCGAAAGCTAATAGCTAATGACCCTTCGGGTGAGCCAGTTGCTCATGGGGGAAACCCCCAACACCGCACTGGCTCACCAATGACAAATGACCAATGACTAATAATTACCTACCTGCTTTTTTGTCGCTTTTTCCATGACCCCTGTAGGTACGTGTCGGGGCAAATTCGCCCAACTTGTGTCCTACCATCTGTTCATTTACAAAAACGGGAACGTGTTGGCGTCCGTTGTGAACAGCTATGGTATGACCTACCATTAAAGGCAAAATTGTCGAAGCTCGTGACCAAGTTTTAATAACTTCTTTTCTGTTGTTGTCATTGAGCTTTTCAATTTTCTTTAGAAGATGATCCGCAACAAAAGGACCTTTTTTTAGAGAACGACCCATAATTTAATTTTGGATTTAGGAATTAGGAGTGAGGAATTAGGAGTGAGGAGTTAGGAGTGAGGAGTTAGGAGTTAGATTTTACTCTCAACTTATAACTCTTAACTCCTAACTTTTTAAGATTCACGACCACCACGACCGCGTTTAGAAGACTTACGACGACGACGCACAATCAACTTGCTGCTAAGTTTCTTGCGATTGCGTGTCTTCGCACCCAATGTGGGTTTACCCCAAGGTGTAACAGGCCCCGATCTCCCGATAGGCGCTCTCCCTTCACCACCACCATGTGGGTGATCCACTGGGTTCATGACGCTACCTCTAACTTTAGGACGGCGACCTTTCCAGCGATTTCGTCCGGCTTTACCTGCACTCAGGTTTCTCGCATCGGTGTTGCCTACTTGCCCAATAGTGGCGTAGCACTCGCGTCGAATCAAACGGACTTCTCCTGAAGGCAACTTGAGAGTTACATAATTACCTTCTTTTGCCACGACTTGGGCGCTAGCACCAGCAGCCCGGACAATTTGACCACCTTTACCAGGAGTGAATTCTACATTGTGAACACTAGTACCCAAGGGAATCTTTGAGAGCGGTAAGGCATTACCGTCTTCAAAGGGTGCTTCAGGCCCAGCAATAACTATTGTTCCAACTTTCAAACCGTTGGGGTGGAGGATGTACCGTTTTTCGCCGTCTTGGTAATACAAAAGAGCAATTCGGGCATTGCGATTAGGATCGTATTCAATCGCTGCGACTTTGGCAGGAACATTATGTTTATCCCTTTTAAAATCGATGATCCGGTAAAGCTGTTTGTGTCCGCCACCCCGGCGACGACTAGTAATCCGCCCGTGATTATTCCGACCTTTGGCGCGATGCTTCGAGGTTGTTAAAGATTTCTCTGGCTCGGTTTTTGTAATTTCCGCAAAGTCAGAGACTGTAACTTGGCGAGTGCTGGGGGTATAAGGGCGATAAGAACGAGTACCCATAATCTATTTTGGATTTTGGATTTACTTAATTTTGGATTTTGAATTTTGGATTTTGGATTTAATGAGTGTTTAATTAATTACGTCCATTTTTGGGACTTGATTGAGTAAACTCCTCAATCTAAAATCTAAAATCTAAAATTCCTAGACTTCTGGGAATAGAACTTGTCTAATCTTTTCTTCATCCCCAGGTGCGACGGTGACAATGGCTCGCTTATATTGGGGTTTATAACCAATAAATTTACCAACGCGCCGCTTTTTGCGCGGTGGTAAGGTGGTGTTAACTTTTACAACCTTGACCTGAAATAAGTCTTCGATCGCAGCCTTGATTTCTGGCTTAGATGCCTTTGGAATTACTTCAAAGGTGTACTTGTTTTGCTCCATCAAAATGGTCGCTTTCTCGGTGACGATTGGGCGACGTACTAAATCGGCAAGGTCGCGGGGGTCAAAGCTAGGCACTGTAGACCTCCTGAATTTTTTCTAGGGCTGATGCCGTAACTACAATTTTGTCAGCGTGCAGTAAATCAAAAACATTTAACTGGTCGGCTGCAATTAGTTTTAAATTTTCAATATTGCGGGCTGATAAATAAACGTTATCTGTACCCGCAATTTCAGACAAAATTAACAGTGATTTGGTTTCTGGTGCTACTCCCCAACGGGCAAGCGCGGCCACTAATTCTTTAGTCTTTGGGCGAGATAGCTCGGTGCTAAATTCTTCTACTACGATCAAGTCGTCAATGCGGCTGACAAATGCTGTCCGCAGTGCTAAACGTCGCTCTTTGCGGTTCAACTTCAGGTCGAAGTCTCTGGGCTTTGGCCCAAAGATCACACCACCACCACGCCACAATGGTGAACGAATAGACCCTGCACGAGCGCGACCAGTACCTTTTTGCCGCCAAGGTTTACGACCGCCACCTCTGACTTCTGAACGAGTTTTTGTGCTGGCATTGCCTTGACGAGCATTGGTTAATTGCCGTACTAAGGCGCGGTGCACAATATGAGACGCTGTTTCTTCCTTGGCAGTGCGCAACTCGAAGGTCGTCTCGCCGACCTGTTCTCCTTGCCAATTTT
Organism: Nostoc sp. ChiQUE01b; assembly: GCF_034531255.1. NCBI lineage: Bacteria > Bacillati > Cyanobacteriota > Cyanophyceae > Nostocales > Nostocaceae > Nostoc > Nostoc sp. ChiQUE01b. The sequence continues at coordinate 27,653 of NZ_JAVRBM010000045.1, forward strand.
TAACTACGCTTTCAACCATCTTTGTTATTTGTCCTTTGTCCTTTGTCATTTGTCATTTGTCATTTGTCCTTTGTCCTTTAACCAATCGACTAATGACCATTGTACAGACACGATTAATCGCGTCTCTACTGACTAATGACTTTTAACTATCCCACTATTTTTGCTGGCACAACACTTACTAAAGCGCCTGGTTTACCAGGAATGGCTCCCTTAATTAGCAATAAGTTGCGTTCTGGGTCAACTCGCACTATGGTCAGTTTGCGGATTGTAATACGTTTTCCACCTAAACGCCCTGCCATCCGCTTACCTGGATAGACACGACCGGGTGTTGTACCAGCACCAATAGAACCGGGTGCTCTGTGGTTTTTGGAACCGTGTGACATTGGCCCGCGACCAAAGTTGTTGCGCTTCTGGTTTCCCGCAAAGCCGCGACCGATGCTTGTACCGACGACATCGACAATTTGACCAGCGCTAAAAATATCTGCTTTAATCTCTTGACCTAAAGCATAATCATTAGAGCGATCGGTGTGATATTCATTTAGGTGACGCAATGCTGGGGCAGATGATTTAGCCAAATGACCCAGTAGTGGTCTGTTTAGTGCCTTGGGTTTGACTTCGCCATAACCAACTTGAATCGCAAAGTAACCGTCGGTTTCTTTCGTTTTAACTTGTGTAACGGTGCATGGCCCTGCTTGAATGACAGTTACAGGAATAGCTACTCCTGCTTCGTCAAATATTTGGGTCATGCCCAGCTTGGTGCCGAGAATACCTACAGACACAGTAACTGGTTCTCCTTTCTACTTGCTGACCTTGGAATTGGACTCTAGTGGACACGCTTTGTACGCATCAGTTTCGGCTGGGTTAGCCTGCGAAATTTAGAATGGTTTCAATAAACCGCTCCAAATGCTTTCGGACACAACAAACCGTGTCCGTACTGCTTGGTGAATCTGTTTAGCTTCACTCATCAGATCACCAGAACAGCCACAAGTCTCTTCCCCTTGGGAAGAAGTAACTTCTGGAATCAATGCAAGGCGCTACAGCTTAAAGCTGTGTGCAGCAATGCTTTCGTCCAAGCAATTGCTCTGGCACTTTCTGGAGGCAGCGCTGTCGGCGGGTTTTCCGATTTTTACACGCCCGAAGGGCGGCTTCCCGGAGATTGGCTACTGCCGTGTTGCAGTTGGACTTAAGCGGTTATTACCGCCCAGTATCCGTTAACTGAGACTGACGTAATGCCATGAAACCAACATTGCTGCTCAGTCTTTACTTCCTTAAACACCTTAAACTATTGTTTAAGCTTTTGCCTGCTTTTTTTGAGGCACAGGAGTAAACGTACCTTGGAGCTTAGGATTAACTTTATTATTCTTCCATAAGCTCTAATGTTGACCTAAAAGCTTTCTTAGTTTACCAGTCTACGATCGCTCTGAGTTAGATTATCCAATTTGGATTAAGTCATCAGTTTTTGATGCTAACACTACCTCAGAATGACAATAAAAAGTCAACCTAATTTGCGTGTTTGGTCACAATCTAATAATATAAATTATTTATTTATGTTTGTCCAGTAATTTATAGAGCTATTTTTAGGGAGTGAGTGACGGAAGTAGGGGAGCAGGGGATGAGGGAGATGAGGGAGATGAGGGAGCAGAGGAGAAGTAGCAGTAAGTCTTTCCCCTTTGCACCTCTGCCTCTTGTGCCCAATGCCCAATGCTCAAAAAAAAATGCTTTTAATCTATCGGTTCAGGGTAAATAATAGAGATATCTAAGTGGGATAAGACGAAAATCTATGGCACTAATTACCACTGGCAATGGTTTAATCCGCGATCTGGAGAAATTTGGCGCTCTGGGAGTGTATCTACCTCTGGAAGGAGGTTATGAAGGTCGATATCAGCGCCGACTACGGGCAGCTGGCTATACTACCCTCCACATTACTGCTAAAGGACTGGGTGATGTAGCTGCGTATCTCACAAGAATTCATGGAGTCAGACCTCCTCATCTTGGTAAAAAAAGTACTGGTAGCGGTGCGGCAGTAGGTCAAGTGTACTATCTTCCACCAATTCTCAATTCTCATTTAGAACAGCTACCACCAAAGTCTAAGGGGCTGGTCTTGTGGATTATTGAAGGACATATTCTTTCCAATCAGGAACTTGAGTATTTAGCGAATTTGCCTCAGCTAGAACCACGAGTGAGAGTAGTAATTGAAAGAGGTGGCGATCGCTCTTTCCGTTGGACTTCTCTAGAAAAAACTCTGTTAGCTAGTTAGTCCTTTGTCATTAGTCATTAGTCATTTGCTTATGACTAATGACTCAATTCAATCAGCATTTCAATAATGCTGAATCGAAAACCACAAGATGCAAACAACCGTCGTGAAGCTTCGTTAGCAATTGCTGTATCTAGACGAATTTGCTTGATCCCCATCTGATGAAAGCGTTTAACACTTAGCATCACCATCTGCCGCGCAATTCCTTTTTGGCGATATTCCGGCTCGACCCAGATATCATGAATAAAAGCAAATTCCTGTAATCGGTAAATTGGTATTTCTCGCTCAACTGTTGCCACCAGAAACCCTAGAATTTGCCCTTCATTTTCGGATACTAAAAATACACTGCGATCGCTATTTGTCAAACGCGTCAACCATTGCTCATAACGCTGTTCTGGATGCGGTAGAAAACCATACTTAGCGGAATCCCAAGATTCATGCAAAGCACAAATTTTGGCAACCATTGGTAAAACTGCGGGTACGTCAGTTATTGTAGCGGGGCGGATCAGCATAAGCTTTCAAGTACAAAAAGCACAAACAAGAAAGAATGCCTTGCAGTGAGGTATTAGTTTTTATTCACTTACTCAGCCAAGAGTATCGTTTTGTTGACCCTGAGCATCATAAACTTTGAAAAACTTTGTTTTTAGCATTGGGGAAGGGCTGGCTTGGTTAGAACAAGAGTGATGTCTAAGTGGAGTATTTGAACCACATCTGTTGTAGGGGTGCAAGGACTTGCGCCCCTACCGCGTGGTCTATTTACCTGAAAATAGCTGTAAATGCTGATTAGCTAGTAAGTTTTTTCGTAAATCCACGCAATCGGGTTAACACTGGCTTTGCCCAATTTCCACCAAGCAAATCGTGCAACAGAATATAAAAACAGGGGATGATGAATAATGTCAGCATTGTTGCGATCGCCATCCCAAAGAAAACTACAATCCCTAAAGGCTGCAAAAACTCAGAACCTTCGCCAATACCCAATGCTAAAGGAAACAGCCCCAAGATAGTAGTGACTGTGGTCATGATAATTGGGCGCAAGCGTTGAGGAGCAGCTTTCACGATCGCAATTTGGCGAGTACAACCAACTTCTTCCCGAATTTGATTCGCCAGTTCCACCATGAGAATCCCTGCGTTCACCACAATTCCCACCAGCAGGACGACACCAACAATTACAGTTGCGCCAATTGCAGTTTGGGTAATGTAAAGTCCAAAAATTCCCCCAGCTAATGCTAGTGGTACGGTGAAGATAATTACCAATGGGTCAATCAGCGAATTATATTGCACCGCCATAACTACAAAGATTAAGAACACCGCCAACGCCCCCAAAGTTTTTAAAGCATCCTGAAGTTGCTGATTCGTTTCTTGGGCAGAACTAGGCACAATTGAAACGCCATCAGGTAAGTCTACATCCTTGAGTACCTCGTTGACTTCTGCGATCACTTCACCAAGACTAGCTCCCTCGCTGAGATTTCCTGCCACAATAAAAGCTTGGCGCTGATTAATCCGTTGCACCTCACCAGGCGCTTGACCTTCTTGAATGTTTGCCACATCAAAAAGCCGGATTAGTTGATTGTTTTCTGTAAATAGCGGTAATTGCTCTAACTGCGAAGGACGTTGAATCGCTTCTTTATTTAGCTGCACCCGCACATCAACTAAACGATTACCGCGTTGAATTTGCGTGGGAACTGAACCTTCAATTGCTGTTTGAACTGTTGCACCAATTTGCTCTGCGCTCAACCCTAAAGCTGAAACCCGTTCCCAGTCGGGGCGAATTTGGATTTCCGGTTGTCGGGGGTCGGCATCTGGTCGGAATGTCGCTAATTTTGCCCTTTCTTGCAATGCTTGCAGTACTTGAGCGCCTGCTTGCGTTAAGTTTTCTTCATTTTCGCCTTGCAGAATCACGTCAACTTCTGACCCTTGCACTGGAGAATTACTCAAGATTAAACCCCGCACCTGACCAGGATTGAGGCGCAGCAGAATTCCTGCTAAGTTGAGTTTGTTAAATTCCTGAGTTACTTTTTTGACGAAGGCTTCGACATCTGTGCCTGGTTTTAGATTGATGGTACTACTGGCACGTAAAGGATTTTCTGTAGTATTGCTACCAAACAAAGAACCACCCACAGTTGTAAAAGCAGACTCTGTTTCTGGTTGTTTGAGCAAAATGTCATCGACAATTTGCATAACTTTTTCAGAAGTTGCTAAAGGTGTACCGGGAGGAAACTGCGCTCTCAAGTTAGCTTGACCAGTACTGATCCGGGGTAAAATTTCTTGGGGAATTTGACCAAACATGAAGAAGCTGCTGCCGCCTAAAATTACCAAAGCAACGGGAACTACGAGGAGCCGATAGCGTAAAACCTTGGTTAAGAAGTTACTGTATCCCCGCGTAGCATCTTCAAATCGGTGATTAAACTGTCTAAGCAGCCAAAATTCGCTGATCCGACTAGACCAGCGGATTCCCAAAAGTCGAGAAGACAGCATCGGCACTACTGTAATCGCAACAACAAGGGATGCTGCGACTGCAAAGCTAATTGTCAGAATCAGTTCATTAAATAGTAGTGCAATAAAGCCGCCAATTAAAAGGAACGGCACTACAGAAACTAAGTTAGCACCTGTAGCAGCAACTAAAGCAGATTCTACTTCTTGGGAAGCTGCGATCGCACTGTTAATAAAGAATTTGGAATTCCTCTGCTCCCCCTGCTCCCTCTGCTCCCCCCTCTCTCTCTGATTGGGAGTCATCCCTGCTCTTTCGGAAATGTTCTCCAAGATTACAACCGATGTATCAATTGCTTGACCGACTCCTAATGTCAGACCTGCCAAACTAAACACATTCAAGGTTAAACCAAATATTCTCATTAAAGCGATCGCTGCCAGAGTACACAGCGGAATCGTCAAACTGATAATAAATGTTTGCCTGAACGATCCCAAAAATAACAATACTGCTGCTGCTGCTAACAATGCCCCGGAAATCCCCGAAAAGATCACATCATTTAAAGAATTGCGGATGAAGACAGATTCATCTGTGGTCGGACTCAAAGTCATGTCTGCTGGAATTAAACCTGATTGCCGTAATTGTTCAATTCGCCGCTTCACAGCATCTACAACTGTGATTGTGTTGGCTTCAGGCTGCTTTTGGATTGAAAATTTCACCGCAGGCTGACGATTTAGGTAAACAAATACTCGCTGTTCTTCTGTATCATCAATTACCTCCGCAAAGTCTCGCAAATAAACGCGGCGGGAAGGTGCAGGGGAAGTGGTAGTAGTGGTAGTGGTATTACTGTTATTAGTGGTATTAGCACTAGCAGGAGAAGAGGAGGAAACTTCCAAGGAAAGGTTTTCAATTTCCTTGGCATTTTGGAAGCGTCCGACAGTTCGGGTCAATGGCTCGGAATTTTGCCCCAGAATCCGACCTCCAGAAGTATCTTGGTTACGGGCTGTTAATTCATTTAAGACATCATTTAACCCTACACCCAAAGCTTGCAATCGGTTTAAGTCAACAAGTACCCGTACTTCCTCCTCTGCACCGCCAGATACGTCAACTGAGGCGACTCCCGGTACAACACTGAGTTCACGCGTTAACTCTTCATCAGCAAATATGCGTAAATCTTTCCCTGGCAATGAAGCAGAGGTCAGCGCTAATTCATAAACTGGCAATTGAGAAGGATCGACTTTGAATAAGCGCGGCTCCTCTATCGTATCTGGTAGTTGTCCTCGATTTCGGTTAAAAGCAGCAGTTGCATCGTTTAGAGCTTGGTCAATATCGCCCCCTGGTTGGAAGTATAAATCGAGGCTGACCTGTCCTTCACGGGTGCGAGAAAAAACTTGTACTACATTCTCAGTTGCTCTTAAAGCTTCTTCTAAGGGTCTGGTAATTTCATCTACTGCTACTTCTGGTGAAATACCAGGGGCTTCTAGCCGAACCCCAATTCGGGGATAGGTAATTGATGGTAGGAGATCGACTTGGATCGTTGTGAGAAAAAATACCCCAATGACAATTACTGCCACAGTGAGCATGAGTGTGCCAATGTGTTGGCGGATAGCGATCGCACTAAGGCTAAATCCGCCATTGCCATGATTATTTGTCTGTTGCATGATACTAAGTGATAAGTGCTAAGTGTTGACTACTGAGTACTTTTTTCATTGGTATGGTGGTTATTACCCACCAAAATAGTGCTGAGTGCTGAGTAACAAGTGCTGAGTAAAAAGTAAAATTCAACGGACTAGGCATATAGAGTAGTCGCGCCCCTAAATTTATTTATGAAAAAAATAAAAATATTTTTTTCGAGACACATAGTGCAAGAAAAAATATGTCCTTATTTCAATCCCCCCGCTTCGCTATGGGGTTACTCAGCACTCAGCACTCAGCACTCCTGAACCTACTATTACTTTTCTGAAAGAATTGAAAGACTTACAGTGTCACCTTCTTTTAACGGCTTACCACTACGAACAACATAGCGTTCTCCCGCTTGCAAACCGGATAAAATTTCCACCTTGCCATCAGCCTTTTGTCCTAAAGTGACAGCACGTGTCGCTACTTTCGTCTTGCCTTCTGTGTCTTTCACCACAAATAGCGTCCCCGACAGGTTTTCTTGCTCTTTTCCGGCTTCCTTTGCTGCCCCTGCTTGTTTTTGAATAGCTGTTTGCGGCACTACTACTCGCTGTTGAGCCTGGTTTTCAAAGTTGACTCGCGCCAGTAGTCCGCTGCCAATCTTACCTTGAGTGTTGGGAATCACTACTTCTATCGGTATCAAGCGAGCTGTGGCATCGGCAGCTGGCGAAATGCGCGTAACTCTGCCAATTAATGCTTCTTTGGGGAAGGCATCTAAGCGCACTTGTACAGACTGCCCAACCTGAATTTGTGCTAGTTCTAATTCGGAAACTTGGACTACGACTTTGACACGGTTAAAGTCACCAATTTTCAAGACTTCGCTACCTGCTTGCAGCAGGTTGCCTGGTTCTGTCACCTTTTCTGTGACTACGCCAGTGATGGGAGATACCAGCCGAGTATAAGACCTGCGCTCTTTAGTTTGGGCAACCAATGCCTGTTGAGCAAGTACTCTACCTTGGGCGGCAGCAACGGCTTGCTGTTCTGTCCGAACTTGTTCTTGGGCTGCCCGGAGTGCCTGGGCGGCTGTTTTTGCCTGGGTACGCGCTTGCTGGGCAGTTTGTTCAGCGATCGCTCCTGCTTGGAAGAGTTTTTGCTGCCGTTGGGAGTCTGCTTGAGCTTGTACTACTTCTAGCCGCGCCCGTTCAACGTCTGCACGAGCATTGCTTACCTGATTTGTTGCCCTAGCTACTTCTGATTTGAGAGCTGCTAATTCTGCTTCTGCTTGCTTTAATTCGGTCGAAAGTATGGCATCATCTAACCGCCCGACGTTTTGCCCAAGTTTAACTGTATCGCCCACATCTAAGTTTAAAGCCAACAACCGGGCTTCTACCTGCGATCGCAGTGACACAATTCGGAAGGGTATTGTATTACCTGTGTATTCTGGTTGTGTTTGTAGCGTATCAGTTCGAGCGATCGCTGCATCTACAGCCGTTGCACTACCACCACGTTTTCCACTACCAGGACTCTGAGATTGTGCATCAGCCGCTTCTTCTTTCGGTAGCGCTCCACAATTCGCTGTCAGCAGTCCTATGCCCAGCAAACAGGGAATCAATAATATGGATGCAAAAGGGGAAGACACCTTTGTTTCAATGCGACTCTTTGTATCTGCAACAGCCATATCAGTCTTCATAACTGAATTTAACTGGGTATTAATTACCTGGTTAGCGGCTGCGAAAGGTGAGATTTTCGCCTGCTTGTGCGGCTTATTTCTGTCCAAAATCATTTATTTTCTCGTATTTGGGGAGCTTTTTGGGTTAAACAGCCGTGCATTACCAAGTAATTTTGAAACATTATGAATAGTGAAAAGCGGCGAGAGTCAATTAGCTATCTTCTTGCAGAATTTTGTATCAAAAATTACTTTTTATTTAAAAAAATTCTCACCACTTTAATTCATTAAATTGAGTCGCCCACTTTTTAGCAAACGATGCAATTATTAACTCAGTATAAATATTTTTAAATTTCTTGCAATCTGCTTTTAGTAGAAGACTTGTATTTACTGAAGATACGGGACTTTCGCACCCTACTTCTAATCTGGGCAGTATTAAGTAACTATACTTAGGCTGACATTGCTAGGCTTGCTATAGAAAAATGCCTGGTAATTTTTACGCTCGATCAAATATATTAAGAATAATAAACATAAATTGCTTTTTTTGGCGTTGTGATGTCTAGATCAAGCGATCGCATAAACAGCTAAGAAAAGAGCGATATATATTACAGCCACCAATATTAGGTCAGGAAAGTTAAAAGTGACATCATTGCTAAAAATTGCACAAACTGCTGATGAAGCCCAGATTTCCGAATTTTTCCAGGAATCGGTGGGTAAGTGGCGATCGCAACGCCGCTACTATACCCTACCGGAGGGAGAAACCAAGGAGATGGAGAGTATAGTTACGATCAATTTTCTCAACCAAGGCTGTGATGAATTGCAAAACCTAGCTCAGATGCACGATTTGCCTGATACAGGTAGCTTGATCTGTGGTGCAGCAGTTATATGGGAAAGTACAGATGTACTAAAGTCAAGGAAAGAGTCGCAAGGTTCAACGATATTTGGGGCTGTGGGAAACATTTTATATCGCGATCGCGGTTTTGCCATATCCAAACCAGTCACCGCTCAGTATTATTTTTCCTACCCTAAAACAATGTGTTTGCGAACTGAGTACAACGGTTCAGTCTTTGAAGAAGAGTTAAAGCTAATTGGCAGCAAATACCGCACCAGACAAACCGTTATCTCCCGTGCTGGTGAGCAATTGATGATTGGTCAATATTTAGAAAAGAGAGTGGATTAGTTGATCTCGTGGGTGCGGTTCACTAGAGCCTCATCCGTTTTAAGACTAGCTAGCATCTAGCTATTAACCGCTTATATAACTTTTTATAACAGTTTTTCAAACCTTTTTCCCAGAAAGTTAGTTGTTATGTCATCATGGGAAGTGAAATGAGAATTAATTCGGTGACAGTGTTTGTTTTTAGTATTGACAGGCTTTTCCCTTTTGGTATTACAGACTTCTCTCCGAAATCTAAATCTCTACAAACTTATGATTTTGGAGACATTTGATGTCAATTTACGTAGGTAACCTCTCCTATGATGTTACACAAGATGCGCTGAGTGCTGTATTTGCAGAATATGGTGCTGTAAAGCGTGTTCAATTACCGACTGACCGTGAAACAGGTCGTTTACGCGGCTTTGCTTTCGTGGAAATGAGTTCAGAAGATGAAGAAGCAAAAGCTATTGAAGCTCTTGATGGCGCTGAATGGCTTGGTCGCGACCTGAAAGTAAATAAAGCCAAGCCCAGAGAAGACAGAAGTGGTGGTTCCTTTGGGAACCGTGGTGGTGGCGGCGGCTACAACCGTAGCAACAACCGCTACTAAGGTTAATTGAATTTAGAAAAGGCTCAGGCAGGAATGCTTGAGTCTTTTTTATGAAAAACTTTGATTGTGAATAATCTCAGGCAATTACTTATCATACCGCACTGATGATTCTCTAACCAGAGTGCCCTGATGAAAGATCATTTTCCATTGATCATTATTTAATTTCCAGATGGAACTTCGCAGCGAATGAACAGGCTGTTCGCCAGATATGTATCTGACTATACGATAAGTTACTAAAACAACCCCTGTTGCTAAAACTAACGTTTTGAATTCTGTTATCAATCTTTGAGTCAGGGATTGGATGGGTTCATTCTGCAAGCTCTCGATAATTTGCTGTTTATTAAAAACACGCCCTGAGCTTCCGAATTCAATGAACTCGTCAGCAAGTAAATCCATGATATCTTTAGCTGACTTTCGGACATCGGGTTGAAGCAAACGCTCCTCCAACTCACGAAAAAGTGATTCTTCTAAATAGTCTCCTTTCATATATGTTTTGAAGAATAAATTGGATAGTGGCAGGTATGATTAGGCGATCGCTTTAACTTTGATTTTGATGCAAATCGCACCCTTGAGCAAGTTAATTAAAAAAACCCGCTGATTGGTAGGGATTCCAGCGGGGTTAAATAATACAGTTATCTTTTCAGAAAAACCAACACTAAACTTGATTACAGAGCTACTAGAAACTTTTACGACTAATAGTAACTATTTATAAGTGTTTATGAACTAGTTTTTTAGCATGATGCCTGTGATGTTTAGTATGATGAACTTTAGCAGATTTTACGCTACGATGATGGATAGTTTTAGCTTGAGCTTGAGATGCAAAAGCGGTTACGGGTGCAGCAAAAATTAGAGCCAAAAGTAAAGCTTTAGCGAACTTATTCACTTGAAAATCCTCATCAGGTAATCAACAATTTAACTATCCGATAGACGTATGTCATAAGTTTGTAATTGATATGAATCTTTCATGTCTATTTTTACATTTGTAAAATATAGGACTTACGTGGACTTACGTGGAATATCTAGCGAAAAAATACTTACTGGCATTTCAATCTTAAATATAAGGTTTTGGATATCATCCAAATAACTGTAATTTCGCTACGATCGCCGTGTTATAGCACAAGCCTTGGTGATCAGGACATCAACAGATGAGAAAACTTAGACACAAAAAGACTTTTCACACCCAGTCCCCATTACCCCTTATCCCCAGAGGGGGCCCCACCATCCCCAGTCCCCAGTCCCTTGCTATAATTTTGATTAGGAAATGCTGAGAGCCATCAATTCTTCTGCTACGTCAAAGTTAGCTGTGACATTTTGTACGTCATCCAAGCCTTCTAGAGTATCAATTAACTTGAAAAGCGATCGCGCCTGATCGGGATCGGTAACTTCTACACTATTACTAGGAATCCAGCGCAATTCGACATCAGTTACCTTAAAGCCTTGATTTTTGAGTGTCTGACTAAGGGTTTCTAAATTTGCAATATCAGTAAATACCTCAGCCATCTCATCTTCAGTCATCTCATAAGACTGAGCACCGCCTTCGAGAGACGCTTCTAAAAGCTGTTCTTCGTCAAGTACACCCTGCACTAGACAAACGCCTTTTTGTTCAAACATCCAGCTAACGCAACCTGTTTCACCAAGATTGCCACCATTTTTACTAAAAGCTACACGCAAGTCAGCAGCAGTGCGATTGCGATTATCTGTGAGGGCTTCGATTAAAATCGCTACACCACCAGGACCATAACCTTCGTAGCGAATTGCTTCAAAGGTAGCATTATCGCCGCCAAAAGTACCTGCACCTTTAGCGATCGCTCGTTCAATATTATCATTGGGAATACTCGCTGCCTTTGCCTTGTCAATTGCCGTGCGAAGTTGAAAATTCAGCGCTGGATCTGGTATACCGCTTCTAGCCGCCACGATAATCGCCCTGGATAACTGAGTGAAGGTTTTTCCCTTTTTTGCATCTACTACCGCTTTCTGGCGCTTAATATTTGCCCATTTACTATGTCCTGCCATAATTTGAGATTATCAAAACTCTATTTAAGATTAGGATATACCTAGCTTTTGTCTCAATGCAAAGGTGCATTTGCTAAAAGGGAGTGGGGAGTAAGAATTTTAGATTTTAGATTTTGAATTTTAGATTGTAATTTAATCCAAAAGACGCTTGTAGACTCGCTCTAAGCGAATCGCACCCCTTTAAATCACAAAAGGTTCAAGTTCATGGTTATACCATTCATCTTCAACCCGTTCAGTAATCAACGGTCTAATGATAAACTTGGGCGGGATACCATCCAGAACATCAATCCGCACACATGAATAAGGCAGTCGGTTCTGGAAATTGTAGTTATGACGACCCACAAATAGCATTGAATCCGCAACTTTCCGAGTGGGTTTACCTGCAATCTCAGCAAAAGTTTCCATCAATTCAGTCCCTTCTCGCCGTTGATAGCGGGGACGATGACCGCTACCACCAGAGATAATGCAGTTAATGTGCGAGTCTGCAAATCCGGTATCAGTTGTACAAAGATGCTCTAAACAGTGAGCGTGACCATTTAAAATCAAATCGACTATGGGACGTTCTTTAATTAGAGAACCAAGAGTTTCTGCTACTTGTTCAAACACCCAGCGCAAGCGGTGGCGAACCGCCAAGGTTTGTGCCTGATTCCATTTGGTAGCTTCTGTGACGTAGGGGGGATGGTGGAAAAAGATTACACGTCCGCGCACTTCGGAGGTGTTCCAAGATTCGATTAGTCTGCTTCGCAACCATTCAAGTTGTTCAAAGTCGATCGCAGGCATTTTCTGAGATGCCAATTGTTTTTCAATATCGATTTTGATCTCGTTTATTTGGTCTAATTTGGCGCTAAGTTCATCAAGTTGTTCTGCTTCGGTGGGTTTATCTGGGTTGAGGCGATCGCATATTTTCAAAATCTCCAATTCTTCTCGATCTATTTCCTGGCGACGCTTTTGTAATTCGTGACGGTATATTTCTCCTTCTTGAGTTACAGGTAAAGGTGATGGTGTATTAAGGGTATTAGAATCCAGTGCAAAAAAGTCAATCCCGCCGTAACGAAAGGTGTAATAACGATTGGGTAAACGGGTAAATTGTCCAGGTTCATAACGCAAACAGCGCCCTGTGTCGGTCTTTGCAGTGTAGTGCAGATCTAAATGACGTTCTAATTCTTGTGGAGACATCGCCTGAGTGTAGTCCATAAATGCCCGTGCATAAGCATTACCTTGATACGATCCATGCCAGCCAATCTCGATATCTTTGTAGCGGAACAGGCGACGTAGTGACGATGTTGTGCCAGTAAATAAACGGTACATCAACGGGACATCGTAGTAATCATGATTACCAAGTACTGGCAAGAAGGGCAGATTAAACACCATGCGGTCATAAGGAATGCCTTTCGGGTTGTTGCCACCAACAAGAAATTCCCGGTAAGGCTCAATAAAGTTTGTTGAATAATATTCTTGGGAACCCACCACATAGATGACATCGCCAGTATGCAACACAAAGCTGCAATCATCGCGGTGAGGCAGCATTAGTTCGGCAACTTTTCGTTGGGGGTGGTGTCGAGAATGGGATTTAGTGCCGGAATCACCGATAACCATAAAGGAAAATTCTGGATTATCCTGCCTGCGATCGTCAATAACTATACTAGTTTGGTCAATTCCCCGTTGCACAAAACTTGGATGCATCCACCGCACCCGTTCCTTCATCTTTTGAATTTTCACAGGAATCGGTGGATCGGAAATCAATTTCATGGCTGATAACTCTTGAATGTCTTTAGCTTGACTTTATCCATTTTTACCGTAGCCGATGCTTTGGGGAGGTTGGGAGGGGTCAAAATAATGTGCAGCTTCACAGAGAATTGGTATTCACAACTATTTCCGAAAAAAGCTTGTCCAAAAATAAGTTATACTGCAAAGGTTTCAGGGATGATGAGCAACACCAACATAGTATATGTATGTTTATTCTTCTTTGTGATAATTGTCTTGTTTAAGATGTTAGAAAGGCAGATTCAGGCAAATTCCTTTCCAGTAGTTGAACAGCAGGCAATCAGAGTTTTATTTATTGGCAATAGCTATACCTATTTCAACGATCTTCCTTGGTTGACACAACAGTTGGCGGCTTCGGCGAAAGCACCTAAAAAATTAGAAACTGAAATGGTTGTGATTGGTGGAGCTACACTCAAAAACCACTGGAAACGTGGTGAAGCACTCAGACTTTTGAAAGCAAAACGCTGGAATTACGTAGTACTGCAAGAGCAAAGTACTTTACCAATTACCAATCCCCAGGAAATGTATAAGTACGCTAGTCTGTTTGATGCCGAGATTAAACGAGTGAATTCCCAAACAGTGTTTTACTTGACTTGGGCAAAGCAAAATCAACCAGAAACGCAACAGATATTGACTGATGCTTACATGAGCATTGCTAAAGAACTGAAAGCTAAAGTTGCACCTGTGGGAATAGCTTGGCAAAAAATTCAGGAAGCGAATCTAAAATTAAACCTTTACAGTTCGGATCAAAGCCACCCTAGTCCGATTGGATCGTATGTAGCAGCATGTGTATTCTATATAACATTTTATGAGAATGGTCCCGTAGGCTTGAGTCGCCGTATATATAGTAGTAATGCTAGTACCCCACAACAAAGTAATAGAATTGAGTTGGAAAGTTTAAGTGAAACAGATGCCCAAATGATTCAACAATTAGTTGAGTACATCGTCAGAAAGATATAGGAACAGCCTGTTGTGTGGTTTAAAGGATAAGAGAAAGTTTTTGGTCTGCATTCAGACTTTTCACTTTGAAATCAACGTTAGTTTTTTGGGGTAGGTGGGTAGTATAAATTACCTAAAAACTAATTTGGTATATAGCGATGTTCAAGACTAAATTATCACAATCCCATACTTGGGGGGAACTTAATACCTCGAGGTTATTTGATCGCCATGTTGGAGCGATCGCAGCTTTAATTTTAATTAGCTTACTCAGTTCATTGAGTGGAACACCATTTGACCATACCATTTCTAACGGCTGGGAAGGCTTTATCTGGGGATTAGCAGATCCAGTAATTAGCTTGAATTGTTTAGTTGGTATTGTTGCTATTGGCTTACTCTCATCTGTGTTTGTTCGTGGCGCTGCGATCGCTGGATGTTTTGTCTTGGCAACAGTTTTAGGCATTGTAATTCATTTATTTCAGCTAAATTTAGCAGGCACAGAAATAGCGATCGCCCAAAGCGTTGGCGCAGCGATCGCTATTTCTACCATTGTTTTTGGTACTATGCTGATGATGCCAAATCAACTAAACTTTTTGGTGCTTGCTTTGCTGGGCATCAGTGCTGGTTTATTTCAGGGTTACGCTAATGCTGAATCTATTGTTGCGGCAGGAATAATACCAGTAGTTGCCTATATACTAGGTATTACCTTAACTCTGTTTGCCGTTGCCATGAGTGCCAGAGAAATTGGTGTTGCGATGGGTATGGGAGAAATAAACCGAATTTTACCTTGGAAAATCAGCCTTGCTGGCTTCGCTTTTTGTGCGATCGGCATTGTATTTTTAAGCAATTCGCTTATTTAAATCACATATTTCAATTCAGTGGAATACATTCATTCGTGGGGGCGTACACCTAGCTGTGCGCCCCCACTGCGTTTTCAGACTGGACAAGCAAGCCTTCTAGTGAATCAGTTGATGCACCTCTGCGCTAATCTAGAGGCTATATATATAAATATAAGGTTATGACACCTGAAGAAATTGCGGCTACGCTAACAGAATTATTTGACACATCGGCTATTGCTACGACTGCTTCTGGATCGTGGCAAGTAGACACTCCTACTTTTCGGCTGTTGGTGCTGCTTTCCGAAAATAATACTTGGCTACGAGCTTTACTGCCTATTGTGCCCATCCAACAAGCGCAACCATTTTTAGGACAGTTCCTAGAAGCCAACTTTGATGAGACTCAGGAAGTACGTTACGCTTTGTATGAAGGGGTAATTTGGGGGGTATTTCAACATAACATTGACACTTTAGTGAGTGCAGATTTGTCCAATGCAATCAACCGACTTGTATCTCTTCATCAGGCTGGATTAGATAATGTCTTTAATCAACTAATTGAAAGCCGCATCCAGCAAATTATTCAGGCAGCAAAACAGCAAGGACAATCTCTGCAAGCTACTATGCAAAGCTTAGAACGCTTTTACGCAGAAGGAGTGATGGGTGAAATAAATCAAACCTCAGAGGCGCGAGAAGAAGTCCTAGCTACTTGGCGGCGTCAGTTAGAACGTTTATGGAATGAAGGTTGATTTCAATTTTTCAGTTTTCATATTAAACCAATTTACAGATATATTTATCTATCATGGATATCATTGAAATCCTCAAAGAAGACTATCAAAGATTCCCAGTCAATCAAACTTACAGCATTTACACTCCAAACGTTTATTTTCGAGACCCACTGAATAAATTTCGTGGTGTTAAACGTTACAAAGCAATGATTAATTTCATTGAGACTTTATTTTTAAATCCCAAGATGGACTTACATAATATTCAACGTTTAGGAGACACAATAAAAACTGAGTGGACACTCAGTTGGAATACTCCTCTCCCCTGGAAGCCACGGATCTCTATTCCTGGTTGGAGTGAATTAGGTCTTAACTCTGATGGTTTGATTGTCTCTCATATCGATTATTGGAACTGTTCACGCCTAGATGTGGTGAAACAGCATTTTTCCTCTTGAAAAAGTTAATAATTGATATATCTAAACAGATGATTGCTATTACACTAAACGTAACAACAAAAGCCATGAATCTTTATGAACGAGAAATAAAAGGATACACAGCAAGTAAATTTCCTTATGGGGATTGTTAATTTTGAATTTTGAATTCGGAGCAAAGCGACGTGACGGCTGCCAAAAATCCTGAAATTCCTGCTGAATTAACTATACATACAGAAGCAGAAGATATTATCATTCCCCCTAGTGATTTATGGAGTGATGAGCCTCCTTTGGAAAGCGATCTACACCGCGAGCAAATTGAACTACTGTTGGCGTGTCTGAAATGGTGGTGGCGTCAGCGTAATGATTTTTATGCTACTGGAAATTTAACAATTTATTTTAGCCCAGAACAGATTACCACACGAGACTTTAGAGGCCCAGATTTTTTTGTCGTCAAGGATTGTGAAAATCGCCCCCGCAAAAGTTGGGTATTATGGGCAGAACAAGGGAAGTATCCGAATGTGATTATTGAATTACTTTCTAACAGTACTGCCAAGGTTGATAAAGGTCTGAAGTTTGAACTTTACCAAGAGACTTTTCGCACGCCAGAATATTTTTGGTTTCACCCCAATACTTTGGAGTTTCAAGGATTTCGTTTAGTGGGTGGAAAATATCAAGCTTTGGAAGCAAATGCTCAAGGGTGGCTGTGGAGTCAGCAGTTAGAATTATTTTTGGGAATCTATGAGTTCAAATTACGCTTTTTTAACGTAGATAATCAGTTGATAGTGACTCCTGAAGAAAGGGCACAAACAGCAGAACGAGAAACTGAAATAGCATACCAGCAGGTGGAAAAACTGAAGGCTAGATTGAAGGAATTGGGGGTTAATCCAGAAGAGTTAGAGTAGAAAAAATAAGCACTACTTCTCTTTCTCTTCATCTAGTGCTTTTTGGATAGCACGACGACAAAATTCTGGCGGGTCATCTTTAGCTTTTACCTCTTCTTTCATAGATTCAGTAACACGAAAGCTGAGATTTGCTATTAACTTTTCTTCTCTGTTTGATTCAATAGGGTTTAAATTTTCTGGTGTTCCTTTGGGATTAGGCATTTATATAGAAACGTAAATATATCTTGAACGATATGCGCGCATAACAATAGATTGTATTTAAGGTAGGTGTTCACCCTGGAAAAGCCCTGAAGATGTTGGGTTTCGTTCCTCAACCAACCTACACCAAAGTGATCTTTTAGGCTTAACCGAGCAGTATTGAAGTACTACCTCTCTTTCTCTTCATCTAATGCTTTTTGGATAGCACGACGACAAAATTCTGGAGGATCGTCTTTAGCTTTTACCTCTTCTTTCATTTCCTTGGTGACTCGCAAGTTTATATATTCAGTCAATGGTTTATCTCTGTCAGTTTTAAAACCATGATTTTTAATTTCTGGATTTCCACGATTATCTTTAGACACTTTATGTTACTTAATATATCTGGATTAATTGATATACATATTGACTAATGATTTATTAGTGGGTATTTCGCCTGAGAAACTAGATACCCACTAAATATCCCATTAGAAACGAGACACTTCTATTTTATGTTCACGCGTTCCGAACTTGAAATCAAAACCATTCGAGAGTTACGCGACTTATGCCGACGCTACGGTATCAAGCCGACAGGAAATCCAGGATACAAAGTTTCTTACATCACTTCTCTGATGGCATTCCCGCAATTAGCACTACATCAGATGCCAATACGGTTCAGTTAAGGAAATTTATCCGTTGAGGCAGGCAGGGGGAGCACGGGATGCAGGGGAAGCAGGGGGAGAAAAAAAAGCTTATCTGAACCGTATTGCATCAGATGCAAGAGGGAAGAGGATTAAAGCCTCCCACTTTCACGACTTTTCAGTATATTGGCGCAGCGATAGATGAGATGAGTTCACCTACAGATGAGCAAATAGCACTGATTCGGCTAACGCTCGAAGGTAGGAAAATGACTTACCCAGATAGATTTGAACAGGAAAAGCTTTTGAACTTGCACAAGGCTAAGATGCTTGTTGAGCAAGCTTTTGCCATGTTGAGCCAGTAAACAGCCTCGATCGCAATTTCAGGTAATGAAACCATAGTGCAGGTTAGCACAGTTGTGTTGCTCTACGGGGGATTGAAACAAAATCCCCCAATACTTTAGAGTGAATAATAAACTCAACTCGAAAGCGCGATCGCAATGACTGATAAAGAACTCAAACATCTACTTGAGAGTAATGCTAAAACAGTCCAAGCTATGTTAGATGAAATGGCGGAAGCACGTCAAGAACGCCAAGAACTCCGAGAAGGAATGCTTCAAATCCAGAATGCAGTAGCACAATTAACGAATATACAAGAGAGAATAACCAATTTACTAATTTCTCTTGATGGCGATCGCCCCACAATTCTCAAAAAACTTTCAGCACTGGAAACTAAGCTCGATCGGCTATTGCAGCAAAACCCAACAGATGAGTTAGGGTAAATACTCATAATAATGCCTATACGTGTTGAAACAACATTTATTTTCCTTAAACAGTCGATAATGTAAATAAATGTAAAAAATTCTCAGGCAGGATAGAAGCATCTATGCGTGTAATTTTGATGACTGGTAAAGGCGGTGTGGGCAAAACTTCCGTCGCTGCTGCAACTGGACTTCGTTGTGCAGAACTCGGCTATCAGACATTGGTTTTAAGTACAGATCCCGCCCACTCCCTCGCAGACAGTTTTGACATGGAACTGGGACATGCACCCCGAAAAATTCGCCCAAATCTGTGGGGTGCAGAACTAGATGCGCTGCAAGAACTGGAAGGAAACTGGGGTGCTGTGAAACGTTATATTACCCAAGTTTTACAGGCAAGGGGTTTAGAGGGCGTACAGGCGGAAGAATTGGCAATTTTACCAGGCATGGATGAGATTTTTGGCTTGGTAAGGATGAAACGCCACTACGACGAAGGCGAGTTTGATGTCTTGATTATCGACTCAGCCCCCACTGGCACAGCACTGCGTTTGCTGAGTTTACCAGAAGTCGGCGGTTGGTATATGCGCCGTTTTTACAAACCCTTTCAAAATATCTCGGTAGCACTTAGACCTTTGGTTGAACCTTTTTTTAAACCAATTGCTGGTTTTTCGCTACCAGATAAAGAGGTAATGGATGCGCCTTATGAGTTTTATGAACAAATTGAAGCTCTGGAAAAAGTATTAACAGATAATACTCAAACCTCAGTGCGTCTGGTAACTAATCCCGAAAAAATGGTGATTAAAGAGTCACTCCGCGCCCATGCTTATCTGAGTTTGTATAATGTTGCAACAGATTTAGTAGTGGCTAATCGGATTATTCCCCGCGAAGTCCAAGATCCATTTTTCCAACGTTGGAAGCAAAGTCAGGAGCAATATCGCCGGGAAATTCATGATGATTTTCACCCTCTGCCTGTGAAAGAAGTTCCCTTATTTTCTGAGGAAATGTGTGGATTGGCTTCATTAGAACGCTTGAAAGAAACTCTTTATAAAGATGAAGATCCGACTCAGGTTTATTACAAAGAAACAACTCTGAGAGTAGTGCAAGAAGAAAATCAATACAGCTTACAACTTTACTTACCTGGTATTCCTAAAGACCAAGTTCAACTCAGTAAAACTGGAGATGAATTAAACATTACTATTGGCAACCATCGTCGTAACTTAGTTTTGCCACAAGCCTTAGCAGCACTACAACCAGCCGGAGCAAAGATGGAAGATGACTATCTAAAAATCCGCTTTGCTGATAATACAAGAGTTTAATTTTGTTGAACGTTACTCTGTTAACAAAAAGTTAAAACTAAAAAGCAAGAATTTTCTCTTGTAGCTAGTACAGACGCAATCTTTTTAGCGTCTGTTTTTATGATTTTTTGGTGAATTTTGATAAAAGGCAAAAAAATATTTTTATTAATGATTTGACCGTAGTTTTACTGAAGACAAAATGATGAAATAAATTTCACAATGTCTTTAGATTTAATTATGTCAGTTTTCAAATTATTAATTTATTTTGCTATAACAATGGCCTCCAATCCTGAACAAGATTTGCCTTTATGTCGTGATGAAGAAAGTTTACTACGCCGCATTACAAACCGTATCCGACGAAGCTTAGAGTTAGAAGAAATTATCACAGTGACAACGGCAGAGGTGCGATCGCTATTAAAAACCGATCGAGTGATGATTTACAAATTTCATCCCGATGGTAGTGGTCAAGTGATTGCTGAATCAATTAATAACAATTGTTTGCCATCGCTACTTGGGCTAAATTTTCCCTACGATGACATCCCATCCTCTGCCCGTGAACTATTTATCAAATCACGGGTGCGTTCTGTTGTGAATGTTAATACTAAAGAGATTGGTCAAATTCACCTGCGTGATTTGGATAATGGAGAAACTATCTCAGAGGAGATCCGTTACCGCCCTGTAGACTCCTGTCATATTGAATATTTGACGGCAATGGGGGTAAAATCTTCTGTAGTAGCGCCTATTCTCTATCAAGATCAACTTTGGGGGCTGTTAGTCTCTCATAATTCGGAAGCGCGTTTGATTTCCAAATATGAGCTAGAAGCAATACAAATGGTAGTCGAGCAGCTGTCAATGGCGATCGCTCAAAGTACCCTTCTTGCTCAAGTCCGCAAAACAGCCGAACAGGAAGCGATCGTTAATCGCATTGCTACTCTGCTACATTCACTGCCAACAATTGTATTACAGCCAGCCCTAGAAGAGGCTGTTGCTGCCTTTAATGGAGTTGGTGGCAGACTTTGCATTAGAAATGAAGCTCTTGATTTCCACAATGGCAACGTCACCAGCTTAATAGAATGCTTAATACCAGGAAATACTTGTATCAAGCTTTATATCTGTGGACAGCAACCTGTGATGGCAGAACAAACTATATATCCACTGATAGAGCAGTATAGTGTCTGGCAGGAACACTATAAATTTAGTAACTACGATGTTTGGGCGATTTCAGATATATATAACACTCCTGGCTTGCGAAGTTTGCAAGTTACTTTTCAACCAACTAAAATTCGCAGCATATTGATGATCCCGCTCCAGTATCGCCAGCAATTACTGGGCTATTTAAGTATTTTCCGCAATGAAGTAGATACAGAAACTTTATGGGCGGGGCAGCATGACAGCGATCAAAGGCAGCTTTACCCCCGTTTATCGTTTGAGGTTTGGCGCGAATCTAAAAAAGCACAAGCTCAAAAATGGACGATTGAAGAGATTGAACTGGCTAGAAACCTGAGTAAACACTTTGCTTCTGCAATTCAGCAGTATGAATTATACCAACAAGTACAAGTCTTCAATGAAAATTTAGAAAAACAAGTTAAAAGACGCACAATTGAGTTACAACGGACAGCTGAACAAGAACAGGCTGTGTTTAAAGTTATTGCCGAGATTCGAGAATCTTTGGACACAAATACGATTTTTCAAACCACAACTAAAGAAGTTTGTCAATTAATCAAAGCCGATCGCGTTTCTGTTTATCGTTTCGATTCTAATTGGGGTGGTGAATTTGTCGGAGATTTCGAGGCTGCTAGTCCATACTGGTCGAATCAGTCCGAACTAGGTATTAATACAATTTGGAATGACACCTACTTACAAGACACACAGGGAGGACGTTACCGCAACAATGAAACATTCGCAGTTGATGATATCTACAAGATGGGGTTTGCTCAATGTCATATCGACAATCTAGAGCAGTTTCAAATTCATGCTTTTGTGCTGGCGCCGATTTTTGTTGGGCAAAAACTTTGGGGTTTACTAGCAACTTATCAACACACTGGCCCTCGGCAATGGAAAGCCTCTGAAGTGAATTTTCTCAGTCAGATTGCAGCTCAAATGGGTGTAGCACTCCAGCAAGCTGATTTACTCTCTCAGACACGACAACAAACATTAGATTTGCAACAAGCAGCAGAACAACAACGGGTATTGTTTGAAGTTGTGGCGAAAGTTAGAGAATCTCTTGACTTAGATGCGATTTTTCAGACAACCACTCAAGAAATTTGTAAATCACTACAAACGGATCGAGTTGCAGTCTACCGCTTCCAGGCTGATTGGAGTGGTGAATATATCGCCGAGTTTGTGGGTGATAACTGGTTAAAGTTAGTAGGTTTAGATACCAAGACAGTTTGGCAAGATAGCTATTTGCAGGAAACCCAGGGTGGGCGATATCGTCACAATGAAACTTTTGCAGTTGATGATATCTATGAAGTTGGGCACTCTCAATGCCACGTGGCAGTTCTAGAGCAAATTCAAGCAAGAGCTTATACGATCGCACCTATATTTATCGGGCAACAGCTATGGGGCTTATTAGCAGCTTATCAGAATTCTGCACCTCGGCATTGGGAACCCTCGGAAATTAAATTTATTACTCAAATTGCCAATCAACTTGGGGTTGCACTCCAACAAGCGCAATTACATAATCAAACCAAAGAGCAGACCCAAAAGCTAGCTCAAGCTTTGCATGATTTAAAGCAAACTCAAACCCAACTGATCCAAACTGAGAAAATGTCCTCATTAGGTCAACTGGTAGCTGGTGTTGCTCACGAAATTAATAACCCCGTGAACTTCATTTATGGCAACATCAATCATGTCAATGATTACACCCAAGATTTACTTAGTATCCTAGACCTCTATTTACAAAATACTCCCAACCCTAGTTCTGAGATTAGCGATCGCGCCTTCGAGATCGACTTAGAATTTATCATAGAAGATTTGCCCAAAACTCTATCTTCCATGAAAATTGGGGTCGATCGCATCCGGCAGATTGTCTTGGGTTTACGGAATTTCTCTCGCCTTGACGAAGCAGAAAAAAAACCAGTTGATATTCATGAGGGCATTGATAGCACCTTGCTAATTTTGCAGCATCGCTTGAAAGCAAAACCAGAAAGTCCGGCAATTAAATTAGTCAAAGAATATACTAACCTTCCTTTAGTAGAGTGCTATGCTGGGCCGCTAAATCAGGTATTTATGAATGTTTTGAGCAATGCGATCGATGCTTTAGAAGATTACACAGAATCTCAATCAAAACCTCATAGCAATCAAATTACTATCCGTACTGCTTTTGGAGAACTTGAAGGCAATATCAAGAGTGTAGTCATTCGCATTGCAGACAATGGGCCAGGAATACCCGAAGCTCTCAGAGCAAGAATATGCGATCCCTTTTTCACAACTAAGCCAGTGGGAAAAGGCACTGGCTTGGGGTTGTCAATTAGTTACCAGATTGTCGTAGATAAACATGGTGGTGTGTTTAGATGTGATTCTCAGCCTGGTTTGGGTACAGAATTTTGGATTGAAATTCCGATTACACAAATTAGTCATTAGTCATTGGTCATTGGTCATTGGCAAAGACTTTTACTTTAACTGAAGCGTATTACCGATCTCCAATTTTTTGAAAAAGTTGGGGATCTAAATCAGGGTTAAATAACATTTTATTTTACAGTAAGTAACAGTACTTACGCAACTGGCACAGTGCGATCGCCATTTTATAGTTTTGTTGAATTTACCTTACAGTAGGCGCTCTAAGCGTAATTAATCGGAAGGGAGCAAGCGTACACAACAAACTTTACTACCAATTTTCTAAGCTCGTCCTGCTAGCTCTGCAACGAACAACGCTAATTGATTTGGCTCGACAGGTTTAGCAACATGCATTTGAAACCCAGCCTCAATGCTCAGTTGTTGTTCTGACTCACTTACATAGGCAGTCAGCACAATGGCTGGAATTTGCCCTCCGGCTTCTGCACTCAAAGATCGCACTTGCCGAATCAACCAGTAGCCATCTAACTCTGGCATTCCCAGATCGCAAATTAGCACATCATACCGATTGGGGTTTTTACTTAGAACCGCTAGAGCAACTCTTGCAGATGCCACGGTCAGCACTTCAGCCCCGTAGTCTTCCAGCACAAGTTTAACTATGTCACGGGCATCAACTTGATCGTCAACCGCTAAAATCTGCAAACCCGACAATGAGGGGACAGGATCGCTGGAACGATCTGGGGCGATTTCTAACGCAGTCGGCTCTAAATCGCTCGACAGTGTAAACTCCCCTTCTAGATCCCTTTTTGGCAGCCTGACGGTGAATGTTGCTCCTTGTCCTGAACCCGGACTCTCTGCCTGAACTGTGCCACCATGCAGTTCAACCAGATACTGCACGATCGATAGCCCCAGTCCCAGCCCTGGCTTCGCTTTCGTGGTGCTAGAATCTCCTTGACGAAATCGCTCAAAAATATACGGCAACAAGTCTGCCGAAATTCCTTGTCCTGTATCACTGACTTGAATTTGAGCGTGAGTTCTGTCAGACATGAGCCTAACTCCGACTCGTCCACCTTCAGGCGTAAATTTGATCGCATTCGATAAAAGATTATACAGGACTTGCTGCAAGCGTTCGGCATCGCCGACGATGATCTCAGAACTCAAGTTTGAAACGATTTGAATATTTTTTGCTTCGGCTGATAATTGCACTGTCTCGATCGCAGCTTGCACCACTAAAAGCAGATTGATCGGGCGGGTGCTGAGATTGAGCTTACCGCTGACAATCCGAGAGGTATCTAAAATATCATCAATTAACTGAGATTGCGCTCTTATACTCCGCTCAATGATTTCTAAAGCACGAGTTCTCGTGGCTTGATCGAGTCCGCGGGTGCGTAGCATTTGTGTCCAGCCCAGCATGATGTTTAGGGGATTGCGGAGTTCATGCGAGAGGTTCGAGAGGAATTCATCTTTGGCTCGGTTAGCGGTTTCTGCCTGCTGACGAGCTAACTCTAACGTGACGGTATGGCGTTTAAGCGCGTCAATATCCAGGAAAACCATTGTCACCCCATCAATCTGGTTTTCTGTTGTGCGATAGGGGCGAATGCGGAGGGTATACCAATAGCCTGCTTGGGTTTGAATCTCCTGTTCAATGGTATTAAGTGTCTCCAGCACCTCTGATATCATCGATTCTAAGTTGGGAACGTCAAAATTGGTGCGGAGGTCGCTAAAAGGTCGCCCGACATCGGCAGCGATGAAATTGAAGAGTCGCTGGGCTGCGGGCGTAAAGCGGTGAATAATTAAATCATTGGTCAGCATGAGAATCGGAAGACTGATGCTATCAATAAAATTATTCAGATCGCTATTGTCTCTGTTTTGGCGCAAGTTGCGGTTGCGAAGTTCGTCGTTGGTCGTGGAAAGTTCTTCGTTGGTGGCTTGAATCTCTTCTTTAGCCGTTTGGAGTTCTTCATTTGTGCTTTGCAACTCCTCGTTGCTCGATAGAATTTCTTCGTTCGCCACTCGCAGGCTTTGGTTGAGATAATTTTGTTCTAGAATCACCGCTTGCAGATGCGCTTGAATTGAGAATTCGCGTTGCGTCGCGGCTGCTAGCGCCTGCCGTAGCTGAATAATTTCCCGCTCTAAGCTTTCGTTTTCTGGTTCTGGGCTTTGAGCAGTAGCAAAGCTTAGTTGAACCACAGGTAAAGCCGCTTCAAAAATCAGCAGGAAATAGATAGGGTTCCGCGTAGCGGTTGCGGGTTTGAATGGAATCACTTCCAGATTCAGGAGGGTCGAGCGCTCACCCGCTTCAATGCGAATTTGCTCTTGTCGAACTGAAAGGTTTTGGGTTTGGGCTTGATAAATTGCCGTTTGCAGCGCGCTGATCAATCCTTCTCTTGCCATCAGCACCACATTTAAGTTGGTTGTGTCAGCAGGCAACTTCAGGTAGGGATCGGCGTCTCCTCGCAGTTGCAAAATCTGCATTTGGTCATCGACTACGACAGATACAGGCGCGTAGCGATTTGAGATTATTTGCTCGACTTCTCGCGCTAAATCAAAATTAGCAGCGATGGTTTCAGTTCTTCGCTGCCGCTCAACGCTCATGGTGGGGTAAGAACTGGTCGTGAACGAAAACAAAGGACGGGTCAGGCTCAATTTTCTCACATAGATTTTGAAGGTCTCGTGGATAGGCTTAAACAGGTCTGAAGAGTTTTTGACGCTTTCTGAACTACCCAACATCAGAAAGCCAGTCAAGTTGAGACTGTAGTGAAACAGCGACATAATGTATTCCTGCAACGAATCTGATAAGTAAATCAGCACGTTGCGACAGCTAATCAAGTCGAGATTCGAGAATGGCGGGTCGCTCCCCAAATTATGCCGAGCAAAGACGCACAGTTCGCGGACAGTGCTGCTAACTTGATAGGCACCGCTTGCCAATGGCACAAAAAAGCGGTTGCGGCGCTGGGGTGAAATTCCTTGCAACTGATTGTCTAAATAAAAACCTGAGCGAGCTTTGTTGATCGCAGCTTCGCTGATGTCTGTGGCAAATATCTGAATTGGAAGGGCGCTGGCGCGATCGCTGAAAAACTCTAATAGGCAAATAGCAATCGAATAAACTTCTTCACCCGTTGAACATCCCGCCACCCAAATCCGAATCGGATTGTCTGCTGATTTGTTTTGACTAATGCTAGGAAAAACCTGGGTTTTCAAGTATTCAAAGGCTTCTGGGTCACGGAAGAAACTGGTGACGTGGATCAGGATGTCTTCATATAGCGCTTGCACTTCATTAGGATGCGCTTGCAGGTACTGAGCGTAGTCTTCCAGCTTTTCTAACTTGTACAACAGCATCCGTCGCTGTATTCGTCGATCCAGTGTTGTCGGTTTGTAGAGGGTAAAGTCAACGCCAGTGGTTGTCCGCAGGAGCGCAAAAATGGTGGTCAAAGCATCACCTGGTTGAGGCGGTTGTTCGATCGTTATTAACGGCTCTGAGTAAAACAAAAAGGGACTACGACTAAGCTCTGCCAGTTTTTCAGCAATCGCTTCAGGCGGCAGCACAAAATCAACGTTTCCGGTGGCAACGGCAGTATTTGGCATATGGTCAAATCTAGCCGTGCTTTGGCACTGAGCAAAGGTGATGCCTCCTGCTACCTTGATAGCTTTCAGTCCTTGCGCCCCGTCTCCATCAGTACCCGATAGAACGATAGCGATCGCTTTGTTGCCCTGCTCCGCTGCCAATGAGTGGAAAAACGTATCTCCCGGCATATATTTTCCTAAAGTTTTCTGGCGGGGAGCCAAATGCAGCATTCCATTCCTTAGCGTCATCTGAGTGTTAGGCGGAATGGCGTAAATTTTGTTTGGCTCGATCGTCATCTGGTCTTGCACTTGACACACAGCCATTTCGGTCACTCTACCTAGAATTTCGGACAGCAGGCTTTCGTAGTTCGGGGATAAATGCTGAATCAGCACAAATGCCATACCCGTATCTGTAGGTAGGTGGCTGATGAGCTCTGTAAATGCTTCTAGCCCACCCGCTGAAGCAGCGATGCCGACGACAGGAAAAAGGGCATCGGGTTGACTTGGGTCAGATGCAATAGAAGTATTCAATATAGATGAATTGTCTGGAGCAGGTGAGCTAGAAGTCATAGAACCAGGAAGGGATGCGGTGTTGTTGAGCTGGGCTGATCTGTCTTTAGGAAAATACTGCGTTAAGACGGGAAGCGCTCTGTTGGCTAGCCTTAATCTCAAACTGACTCATTATGAGCAGCAAGGCTTGCAGTTATCGAAGTGCCAGAGGCATAGAAGCATTCATCAAAGAAGACACATGTCTTCTTCGATAATTCGATAAATTGTATAGTTCATCACAATAAATTGTATAGTTCATTAAATAGTGTAGGGGTGCAAAAGCACATCTACCTCTCGAATAGCTTCAAAATGCCACTCCTTTGAGAATCAGCATGATTTACATCAGACTCAAGACGGATGACAGATGCAAAATTGCCTCTATTTAGTACAGCTTTACGTAACATCGTAACGTTTTTAATGCAAGGAGACGCGTTGGCATTGTCAGTCGATGCATTGTCATTGTCAGTCGATGCATTGGCATTGTTAGTCGATGCATTGGCATTGTTAGTCGATGCATTGGCATTGTCAGTCGATGCATTGGCATTGTCAGTCGATGCATTGGCATTGCAGAGTATTGCCAAATTTAATTTGCTACGAATTAATGAAATGCTGTACTTAGTTCGGTTGGGTGTTGTTGAGTTTAGTTAAACTCACTCCCCTGCTAGTTGCGTATTTTTAGCTATGGCAGTACGTTAAGGTTTATCAGCTTAATTGAATAACTAACAGGTCAATGCAATCCAAGAACGAAGAAAATTTGTCGGCGGCAAATTCTTTTTGTGTAACTAGAACCGAGCGAAGAAATCTATGCCTGGACACGACATCATCGTTATTGGAACTTCAGCAGGTGGACTCAAAGCGCTAAGTACCATCATTAGTGCTTTGCCTGCTGACATCGATGCTGTTTTGTTGATCGTTCAACACCTGGCAGCAAACAAGCCGAGTCTTCTGCCCCAGATTCTTGAAAGCGTAAGCTCTCTTTCCACATCCCATCCAAAGGATGGTGAGAAAATTCAAAAAGGACACATTTACATTGCTCCGCCAGATCATCATTTGTTAGTCAGCCAAGAACATCTACGGGTGGTGCATGGGCCTCACGAGAACCGATTTCGACCCGCAATTGATGCGTTATTTCGTTCAGCCGCGATTACTTATGGCCCCAGGGTTGTGGGTGTAATTCTCACTGGCTACCTGGATGATGGCACAGTAGGTTTACAAGCGGTTAAAAAGCGGGGCGGAGTTGCCATAGTGCAAGACCCACAGGAGGCACAATACCCCAGTATGGTAAAGAGTGCATTACAGTTTGTCAAAGTCGATTACTGCCTAACACTAGCAGAAATTCCAAACCTGCTAGTCCATTTAACTAAGGAACCAGCAGCAGAAGAAAAAGCTTATCCAATACCAAAAGAAATGGAGATCGAGTCAAACATTGCTCTACAGCAAATGAACAGTAAAGAGTTTTTAGAGAATGTAGAAGAGATTGGGACTCGCACGACTTATACTTGTCCTCAATGTCATGGTAATATTTGGCAAATTAAGGACTCGAAGCCGCTGCGATTTCGCTGCCATACCGGGCATTCTTTTACTGCCGATGTCTTGTTGAGTCAACAAACTGAGAATATTGAAAATGCCTTGTGGTCGGCTGTTCGAGCTTTAGAGGAAAAGGTAACATTTTCGCGTCAAATGGCTGAACAAATGAAAAGTTATAATTTGCAGAAAGCAAGCAAAAAATATAAAGATTATGCGCGTAATTTAGACAAAGAGGTGTCAATTATTCGCGGATTAATCCTCAACGGCTTTGCTACGAACAGAGATATTGTAGAGTCAACTCAAGAACAGCAAGAGTAAGGAGAGACTTGCTTGTGTTGTGATAGCACCTCCTTTGATATCAGTCGTCATTAGTGTTAGTGCTGACGATACACGAACAACCAGTGAACAGGCAAATCCCAAACAAAGCGCGATGGCGCTCCCGCACCCGCCTGATTGCGATCGCGATTTGTTAACGTGAGTTGGACGGACTAAAAAAGAGCAGGAGGTAGTGCAGGCAAGTCTTTAGGGTAAATATCAATAGAAAGTTTGTTGGGCAAATAAGTCAGGACTTACGCAACTGGCACAGTGCGATCGCTATTTTAAAGCAATTGACTGGTATTGAATCATGTTAATGCCGTAAGGGTCGTATTCAAAGAAATCATGAAAGCCTCGCGCTATTTTAGTCTGGCTTAGGCTCAAAGATTTAGCTTATAGTTAGCATTTTGCGTAACGCACCATTCTTAAGGATTCGGTGCGTTACGCTATCGCTAACGCACCCTACGTATCTTTTCAAAAATAAAATAGTAGTCCTATATCACCTCTAACTTCTAAGTTGCACAGGCATAGCTAAATAGGTCATTTTCAAAGCGCCCAATGGTGTAAAAATTACTGGAGTTAAGCTTTGATTTAAATGCATTTGAATTTCGGTAGATGGTAATTCTTTTAAGCCTTCCATCAAATATTTAATGTTAAAAGCAATTTCAATATTTTCCCCAGAAATTTGTGCTGGCATCGACTCTCTACCACTGCCTACATCTTGAGCTTCACAAGATAAGGTAATTTCTTGAGCTTCGCTATCAATACTGAGCTTGACAATATTATTTTTTTGATCGGCTAACACAGCAATCCGCTCCAAAGTGCTGACAAATTGTCGCCGTTCAATTGTTACTTGTCGCTCAAATTGGCGGGGAATTAATTGTCGATAAGCAGGATATTGCCCTTCTAATGTGCGACTAGTCAAGCGTTGATTTTGCCATGCAAACACAACTTGACCTTGATCGAAATATAAAGCTACAGGTTCATCTGATGAGGCGCTATGAGCCAACATTCTTTGGAGTTCGCGTAATGCTCTAGCTGGTACTGTCACTTCTAGTTGACTAGTTCCGCCTAGAGGACGCTCGTTGCTAGTTTCTACTACTGCTAGGCGATGTCCATCGGTGGCTGCAAATTCTAGAGTATCTTGTTTAACTGTTAAATGTACTCCTGTGAGTACTTGCTTGGTTTCATCAGCACTAGTGGCAAACAATGAACCGCGTAATCCTTCAATTAATGCGGTGGTGGTGAGATGGATTACTTCTGTATTTTCAATTACAGGGAGTTCGGGAAATTCTTCCGGCCCCATTGCTCGGACTTGGTAATGTCCACTTTTGGGTGTGAGTGTGACTATTAAACCTTCTCCACCAGATGTTGCACCTGTGAGGGCTGATTCATCATCGAGAGTGATTTCGCCTTCTGGAAGACGAGAGGTGATGTCTACAAGTAATTTAGCAGGAAGTGCGATCGCACCACTTTGCCATACCTCTGCGTTAAAGCTGGTGCGGATTCCCAAGCTGAGA
This sequence comes from Nostoc sp. ChiQUE01b, assembly GCF_034531255.1. Classification (NCBI taxonomy): domain Bacteria; kingdom Bacillati; phylum Cyanobacteriota; class Cyanophyceae; order Nostocales; family Nostocaceae; genus Nostoc; species Nostoc sp. ChiQUE01b. The sequence continues at coordinate 58,838 of NZ_JAVRBM010000045.1, forward strand.
TCGAAGGCTGTTAAGCTTACTTGGTTAGTTTGGGCATCCGCTTGCAACAGCACATTGGCAAGTACTGGATGAGTTGGTCGTGAGGGTACTGCACGACTAACGAGTGAGAGGTTTGTACTGAGATCGCTTTGGGAGCAAACTAATTTCATAAGTCAGATTCAGCTGGTGAAAGATATGGTAACATCCTTATTGTTTATAGGCGATCGCTGTTTTTTGGTTAGCGCGTAAGCGTGCTCCAGAAGAATTTGGTGTGCAAACATAAATTTCTTAAGAGACTTTCCCTATTTAGAACGGGTTAATCGCTACCTAATTTCTTGATAAAATCCCCATGATCAGCAGACTGTAAACCTGTTTGTAAAACCTTCAATACACCCTGCATATTACCTGCTAATAACTCCGTCGTCGCTAACCACAACCCTGGAAATACCCGACTTCGCAAAATGTCTTCATTGTCATGTACTAATTCCAGATATTCACCCTGTTCAAGAGAAAACCAAGTCAATTTTTGGTCTAAAACTTGCCAAACAATATATTCTTTGACACCGTTGCGACGATAAGCCTGTTTTTTGCCATGAAGATCAATAGCTGCACTACTAGCAGCAATTTCCACAACTAATTCTGGCGCACCTTCAATATAATCATCTTCACTCAGCCGCGTTTGACCACCTGCTTCCGGTTCAATCAACAGAACAGCATCGGGTTGAGGTTCGTTATCTAAGTCTAAGCGAACGGTAGGTTCAACTCCCAACGCTACACCAGAAGTCGCAGCTTCGTAAGTACCAAGCCATGCCAAAATCCAACCATGCGGTTGACCGTGACTTCGGAAACGCAGAGCAGCAGGCATAATATAGACAATCCCTTCGGTTAATTCAGCTTTTTTCAAGTTAGGGGTGGCATTATAGCGACGCTCAAACTCGTAGCGGGTGAGTTTGTCGCCATTTTCTAAAGGAGGAATTGTCCAAAGCTGGAAAGGGGTTTTCACCATAATTGTTGTGAAAATAAGCTTGTGTACATCTTAGCGAATTAGGTAAAAACGCAACCTACTAAGGAATGAGAGATAAATCAACAAATTTACCGGAATATTAAGATTTTTTTACAAAATCACCAGGAATGTTGTTTAAATTGATAGCTGCATCCCAAGCATTAAATAGGTTTCAGCTATATTTTCTCCCCTAAAACCCGCAACAAACCTTATTTTTTTTCAGCCAGCAGGTTTGAGAAAATCAGAAACGATTTAATAATCAAGTACTTATAAGTAAATGGGCTGAATTAAAGATAATACCTCTCTCCAAACCTCTCCCCTTCCCTGCTAAGGGTACGCTGGGCGATGCCTACGGCGGTAAACTACCCACCGAAGGGGTTGGTGGTAAGCTCTATCTTATATTTTTTACGCCCATTTACTTAGTTATTTGAGTTTAAAAGGGAGACACAAACATGAAATTGGCTTACTGGATGTATGCTGGCCCAGCCCACATCGGCACTCTGCGAATCGCTAGTTCTTTTAAAAATGTTCATGCGATTATGCACGCCCCACTTGGCGATGACTACTTCAACGTCATGCGCTCTATGCTATCGCGGGAGAGGGATTTTACTCCGGTGACAACCAGTGTCGTCGATCGCAACGTTTTGGCACGCGGTTCCCAAGAGAAGGTGGTAGATAACATCACCCGCAAAGATGCCGAGGAACACCCAGATTTGATTGTGTTAACTCCCACCTGCACCTCCAGCATTTTACAAGAGGATTTGCACAACTTTGTCGAACGGGCGCAGCTGGAAGCGAAAGGAGATGTCATGCTGGCGGATGTGAACCACTACCGCTACAACGAACTGCAAGCTGCCGATCGCACTCTCGATCAAATTGTCCAATATTACATCGAAAAAGCCCGGAAGCGGGGCGAATTGGCAGAGGGCAAAACAGCAAAGCCCTCGGTTAACATTATCGGTACTACCACCCTTGGTTTCCACAACAATCACGACTGCACCGAACTCAAACGCCTGATGGCTGACTTGGGAATTGAGGTAAATACTTTAATTCCTGAAGGTGCTTCGGTGAATGACTTGAAAAAGATGTCCAAAGCCTGGTTTAACTTAGTGCCTTACCGTGAACTCGGTTTGACCACAGCCCGTTACCTGGAAAAACAATTTGGCACACCTTATATAGACATTACTCCAATGGGTGTAGTGGAAACTGCCCGTTGTATTCGCAAGATTCAGCAGGTAATTAACGCTCAAGGTGCAGAAGTTGACTATGAAGACTTCATCAATGAGCAAACCTTACATGTCTCTCAGGCTGCTTGGTTCTCCCGTTCGATTGACTGTCAAAACTTGACTGGCAAAAAAGCTGTGGTCTTTGGTGACAATACCCACGCTGCTGCTATTACCAAGATTCTGGCGCGAGAAATGGGGATTCATGTTGTTTGGGCTGGAACCTACTGTAAATATGATGCAGATTGGTTCCGCGAACAGGTCAGCGAGTATTGCGATGAAGTGCTAATTTCTGAAGATCATGGTGCAATTGGGGATGCGATCGCTCGTGTCGAACCCTCTGCCATTTTCGGCACCCAAATGGAACGCCACGTTGGTAAGCGTTTGGATATTCCCTGCGGCGTAATTGCTGCACCAATCCACGTCCAAAACTTCCCCATTGGTTACAAACCATTTATGGGTTACGAAGGCACGAATCAGATTACCGATTTGATCTACAATTCCTTCACTTTGGGAATGGAAGATCACCTATTAGAAATCTTTGGCGGTCATGATACCAAAGAAGTAATTACTAGGGGAATTTCTGCTGATTCTGATTTGAATTGGACAAAAGATGGTCAAGCAGAATTGAATAAGATTCCAGGATTTGTTCGTGGCAAAGTCAAGCGTAATACTGAAAAATTTGCCCGCGATCGCGGTTTCAAGGAAATCAATGCTGAGGTTCTTTACGCTGCCAAGGAAGCTGTTGGGGCTTAATGATAATTTAGTTATCAGTTATGAAACTGATAGCTAAAATTCCATAGAAGAGTGTTTCTTTGAAAAAACACTCTTCTGCTTATTATTAAATAAATTTTCTTGCACAAACTAATTTATTAAAAATAGTGTATTTATGAGCAACAATCAATTATCCAGCAGATTGAACGAAAATAGACTGTATACCAGATTAGTTACTACACTAAAAATACTTCAGTTTGTCGGCTTTTTTATTGTAGTCATTTTTTTTATTGTAATATTTTCAATATTTGGTTTTGTAAGTTTTAGTACACCTAATATAATTTTTTTCTTACCTTTTATTTCTATAATTATTACCTGTATTATTATATATATTCTGACAGCAGCTTTAATAGCAATTATTGACCTTTTAAGCAGGATAGAAAAAAATACCAGGTCTGAATAATAACTGAGGACTAATCATACATTGAAAGGGTTTTGTTGAGGAAAACGTGCTGTTACAACGTCCCCAAACTGTAAAGAACGAACAGAATATAAATCTAGTGCAGCACCGAAAAGACTTTATTCGCCAATTTTTAGCTCCTGCTGCAAAGTTTGCTGGAGATATTGATCGTGGTTTTCTCCTACATCAAGAAAATAAAGTGCGAGATGCTGTATTTCATCCAGAATTTTGGTAAAACCTCGCCTATTGGGTAGAAACAAGTAATCATAACCGTCCATACCAATAAATTTAATAATGTTAGTTCGGTTTTGTAACAAGACTGAAAAGCAAGAAGCTTTTCAGTGGTAATAATTTGTTGTGCAGCTGCGGTAACTGGGGCTTAATTTAGTTTTTGTTTTTGGATTTGTTCCCATTCCCCTTGAATAGTTTGTAATGCCTTCAAGGTACGATTTAAACGAGCTTTTTTTAACTCAGGAGTCTCTTTTTGGAATAAACTCGGAGAATTTATTACTTTATGTAGTTCAGATTGGGTGGAATGCAAGCGATCGCTCAAACAGCGTTCAAAGATTTCACTATTACCACTGCTCACATTTTCTACTAATTGGCTATATATATACTCTTTAGAACTGATTTGATTGTTGAGGGCAGTATTAACAATTTCCTCGATTAACTTGTGGTAGGATTCAGATAATAAATTAGATGCTGTGGCTGGCGTGGGTTCTGCGGCTAGATTATTTGTTTCACAAGTAGAGGGATCGGATATTTCTTCTTTAGTCGGCGTTACGAAAGTTTCCTCAGAAGTAGAAGATTCTTCTTGAGTTGGTGTTGGTAAAGTTTTCTGAGAATTTGTAGGTGAAGTATTTGCTTTAGAATTAGATAAGTAATAATCTGCTAAAGAGCCGCAGAGAAACTCTTCACGAAAGCGGTTTATTTTGGCACGTGACTGGATTTTGTGGTAACGACGTTTCTGATACCATAAACCAGAAATTAGTAAGCCTGCGATCGCTCCTATGCCAACTCCTACCATCGCAACCTTGGCATCTTCTAAAGCTTGATTTTGTTGCCCAGATTCGACAGTCGGATTGGAAGATGCACTTTCAGCAATAGCATAGTCACTCGCTGAACTTAGCTGCACGCTAGTGGCGATCGCCGCAGCTGACAGTATAAATCTAAATACTAACTTTGATTTCCACATAATTTTACAGTTTAAAAATATGTTATCTATTACTAGAGACTAACCGCCTCCCCAAGGAGTGAATAGTTAATGATCAAACTAACTAGATCCCTCTTTTACTAAAGAAGTTCCACTCCATTTATATAAAAAATCAACTTTGTCAACAGTAGTTCCCAGAAAATGTTCTTATTTTTTAACATTATTTGCGCGTTTAGGAATCTTGACAAAGCCATAGATTAATACCATTTCTCAAACTATGTGCATAAGATATTTCGTAAAATGGTTATGATTTATAGCGATCGCATAATCAAATAGCATTGAGTTCGGTAGGCAATGGTTGAGGATGTGCCATCGCTGCTAGGCTCTCCCTTGGTATCGCATGTTGCTGGGCATAAAATATACAAGCATAAACAAAATAACTACATCCCCGAAAGTTCACTCAATGAATATATTACCTTATAGCGATGCCATGCAGCGATCGCATTTTTTAACGCAGAAATTTACTGATAAATAAAAATTAAAAGCGAACAAATATCACAATACAAAATTATTACTTCGGGGATCTAATAGGCAGAATAACCCACTAGAGCTTTAACCGATGTGCCTCCAATAACGAAGTAAAAAAAACATCATAAAAGCTTCGCAATCTCGCGTATTAAAAAAAAGTAGATGCATGTTAGTGTTTTAATCTCATTGTCTTACCTTTGAGGCTTTCCCTATGCATCTGCACTATTTACACCCCCAACACCTTGAAGAATTAGTCAACAGTAGTGGTATAGACTTACACTTACTGTATCTCAATTTTAGGTCGCTCCAAGGTGTAACAGCTTATGAGTACCTGTTGATTTCTGAGCTACTCCCCCGCACCAATACCGGAATGGTGAAAAGTAGTTGGTTGCAGCGTTATGCTCATATCACAGAAGGTGGTTGGTGGTGTTCGGGACTAGACCCTCTGAATAATTGGCAAATGATGGAATGGGGATGCTTTAAGCCAAACCAACCCCGACAAAATCACAATGGCAAGTCCATCAAGTACGAGCATCCCCCAAGCACACCAACGCGAGTGTTTTGTTTGCGGGTAACGTTGCAAGTATGGCAGCAAGTCGCTGGACGTTACAATCTAGTCATGCCTGACAATATTACCATTACTGCTGATGGTGAAGCTGGAGGCTTTTGGCAATGGGTGATGCAACAGAATATCCCCCTTGTCATCTGCGAGGGTGTAAAGAAAGCAGCCACGTTGTTGACACAAGGATATGTAGCTATTGCCATTCCCGGAATTACCAGTGGTTATCGGGTTGTGAAAGATGAATTTGGTAAAGTTACCCGTCGTCAGCTAATTCCTGATTTAGCAGCGTTTGCAATTACAAAACGCAGCTTTTACATTTGCTTTGATTTTGAAACTCAACCCAAGACAATTGCTGCTGTAAATAATGCTATTTCTCAACTTGGTTGTTTATTCCAGCAAAAAAATTGCCCTGTTAAAGTCATCGAACTTCCAGGAATGGAAAAAGGGGTTGATGAATTTATTGTTGCTAAGGGTGCAAATAGCTTCGATAAAATTTATCGCCAAAGTGTTGATTTAGAAATTTATCTTGCTCAAACCAAACCCCACACTGAGTTAAGTATTCCTGCTGCACTTACCTTCAACCGTCCTTATATAAGTGAAATACCTTTCCCCACCTCTGGATTAGTAGGAGTCAAATCAGCAAAAGGAACGGGGAAAACTACGGCATTGCAAGGCGTTGTTCAACAAGCAAAAAATATAAACCAACCCGTTTTATTAATTACCCACAGAATCCTACTTGGACGATTTTTGTGTGAAAAAATTGGTATTCAATGGGGAACACATAAAGAAGATGGAGAAAAAAGGATTGATAAAACACTTACTCCTGCTCCTCCCATCCTCTGCTCTCTATTTCCTCAGCAATCCCTCGGCTTGTGTGTTGATTCGATTTGGAAACTTAACCCGGAAAATTGGCGGGGAGCAATAGTAATTTTAGATGAAGTAGAGCAATCTTTATGGCATTTATTAAACAGTAATACTTGTAAGCATAAGCGGGTAAAAATATTAAAGTTATTCCAGCAACTGATTGCGACAGTTTTAACAAGTGGAGGATTAGTAATTGCTCAAGATGCTGATTTGTCAGATGTTTCACTGGAATATTTACAGGGATTGGCGGGAATGAAATTAACACCTTGGGTAGTTCTCAACCAGTGGAAACCTCAGCATGGTTGGGATGTGACTTTTTATGATTCACCAAACCCAACACCGCTAATTCACCAACTAGAATTGGATTTACTTGCTGGACGAAAATGTTATGTTACTACTGATAGTCGGGCTGGGCGTTATAGTTGTGAAACAATTGAACGTTATCTGAAAGAACGGCTACAAAAATTACGGCGACAATTTCCTAAAACTTTGGTAGTTAGTAGTCATACTATAAATACCCCTGGTCATGCAGCGGTTGATTTTATTGCAGCCATTAATCAAAAAATATCTGAATATGACGGTGTTTTTGTTACCCCTAGCCTTGGTACAGGAATTAGTATTGATGTCCAACATTTTGACCGAGTTTATGGCATTTTTCAAGGAGTAATTCCTGACTCGGAAGCAAGACAAGCGCTAGCAAGAGTCAGGGATAATGTGCCGCGTGTTGTCTGGTGCGCTAAACGAGGTATTGGTTTAATTGGTAGTGGGAGTACAAATTATCGCTTGTTATCTGATTGGTATCAAGAAAATCAAAAAGAAAATTTAGCTTTGCTGAGTCCACTACATAAAATAGATGTGGATTTACCCTTAGTTTATGACCCGATTCATTTGCGAACTTGGGCTAAGTTATCTGCACGAGTAAATGCTTCTATTCGCTTCTACCGTCAATCGATGCAAGATGGTTTGATTGCTGATGGGCATCAAATTCAGATGCGGAGTAATGCTGTTCACAATAATATTATTCGAGATTTACGTCTAGCCTTTTTGGCAACTGATGCAGGTGATTTAGCTACCCGCAAAAGGTTAATTTTAGAAATTGTTAAAGTTCAAAAAGATTGGGCACAAAGTCGTCAAAAAGCTAAAGAAATTAAACGCAAAATTAAAGAAATTAAGCAGCAAAATCAACTATCGATCGCAACTGCTGTGGCTAATGCTAAAGATATCAATTATATGGAATATGAGCAGATGTTAGTTAAGCATTCCCTAACGGATGGAGAACGCAACCAAATTAACAAATATATTCTTAGACAAAGATATGGTGTAGAAATTACTCCTTGGCTGAAATTACAGGATGAACAAGGATATTATCGTCAACTGTTAATTCACTATTATTTAACTCACGAAAGCGAGTATTTTCACGTTAGAGATGAGCAAGAGTGGCATCAACAATTGTCTTGGGGTGAAGGAAAAGTTTTTTTACCAGATTTAAAAACTTACACGCTAAAAGTTGAAGCTATGAGAGCTTTAGGAATGCTTCAGTTTCTCGAAGAAAAACGCGAATTTAATGAGAATGATCCAGATTTGATATTATTAAAAAATATCGTTTTTCAGCATAGTAAGCATATTAAAAGAGCGCTTGGTATTAATTTAATTGGAGAGGAAGAGCAGGTTTCGGCAATAAAAATACTCAGCCGACTATTAAATTTGTTGGGTTTGAAGCTGAAGCGAGTAAATGACGTTTATCAAATCGATTTAGAAACGTTATATGATGGCAGGGAGAAAATATTTGCTGTTTGGCATAAACGAGATGAGTTGATGTTGGCTCATGTTAAGAATGTTGGCTATGATCTGCCTGATTATTCTTCAGAATGGAAATTTGAAATTACACAAACGAAGTCTGTAAAAACAAACTATATGATGTCTATGCCTACTCTTCCGTTATCAAAGATATAGCAATCCTGAATTATTTTTGAGTATCGCAACTAACTGCCATAAATCCTCTTTTCATAACCTATCCATTCTTTTTCTCGTAACAGATACTTTTGAATTTTACCAGTGCTAGTTTTTGGCAGAGTAGTAAATTCAATCGTCGTAGGGCATTTAAAAGCAGCAATTTGATGGCGGCAAAATTGGATTAATTCTTGTTCTGTAACTTGCGCGTTTTCTTTAAGGGTAACAAAAGCTTTTGGCACTTCACCACGCTTGGTATGAGGTACAGCAATAACTGCACACTCTAACACGGCTTCATGGCGGTAAAGACATTGTTCAACTTCAATACTAGAGACATTTTCCCCATTTGTAATGATAATATCTTTAATGCGATCGCGCACCTCAATATAACCGTCAGGGTGCATTATTGCTAAATCACCGCTATGAAACCATCCTCCTCTAAATACCCTTTCGGTTGCTTCTGGATCATTATAATAGCCCTTCATCACCATATTTCCTCGCATCACCACTTCCCCCATTGTTTGACCGTCCGCCGGGACATCATTCAGATTTTGATCTACAACTCGCAAACCATCTGCACCGATATAAGGTACGCCTTGGCGTGCCATAAGTTTTGCTTGTTTTTCAATATTTAAATTATTCCAATCTGATTGATATTCACAAACACTATATGGGCCATAAACTTCTGTTAAACCATAAACGTGAATAATTTTTGCGCCAATGTTAGTAAGTTTTTCAATCAATATTGGTGATGGTGGTGCGCCTGCTGTAGTAATAGTTAGAGGTTTTGCTAATAATTGCGGACAGTCTGGATGATTGAGGAGAGAAATTAAAATTACAGGTGCAGCATTTAAATGAGTTACTCCTTGTTGTTGAATTAACTTCCAAATATTAGCGGGGTTAAACTTACGCAAACAAATATGAGTACCACCAATAGCAGTTACCGCCCAAGTAAAACACCAACCATTGCAGTGAAACATAGGCAGAGTCCATAAATAAACTGAGTTAGGTGTTAGTGTTGTTTCAATTATTTCTCCTAAAGAGTTAATATATGCACCGCGATGGGAATACATTACACCTTTGGGTTTACCAGAAGTCCCACTAGTGTAATTAATAGAAATCGTATCCATTTCATCCGTAATTACCCAAGATAAAGGAGTAGGAATACCAGTTTGGAGAAATGCTTCATAATCCTCTCCATTTATAGGTTCAAATACTTCAATATCGCTGATATTGATTATATACTTAACACTTTCTAGACTATTTTGAATCGGTCGAATTATATTTGCTAACTCTGTATCAACAAAGAGAAATTTAGCACCGCAATCATTCAAGATATAAACAACTTCTTGGGAAGCTAAACGAGTATTAATCGATACTAAAATTCCACCAGCTAAAGGCACTGCAAAATGGGCTTCTAGCATGGGTGGAGTATTGAAACAAAAAAAAGCGACACGATCGCCTTTTTTAAGTCCAGCATAATGCAGTGCTGAGGCTAGACAATTTATCCTCTGAGCAAATTCGCTGTAGGTGAAGCGTTTTTGATTATATGTAATAGCAACTTTATGACTATAGACTTTAGCACTACGTTGAATAAAAGTTAAAGGTGTAAGAATGCTGCGCTCAACTGCTTCAGGGTTCATGGCTAATGCTAACAGTAATTATTTACTGCATGAGCATACCATTGAGCGATAAAGGTTATCAAGTAAGGTATTCGAAAACTGCATAACAATAGTCTGATTCCCCAGAAAAACCGCTTAGGTGGTAAATTAAGTTATATAGTTGATAGTTAACTGCTAATTAATCATTACAGAAGATAATTAAATATGAAATTGGAGAAAGAACAAATAGTTATAAGTTATTTAATAATAACTAATTTCCAAACTGTCTAAAGGTATCTAATTTTAAATAACTCAAACTGGTTCGCAAGATTAAAATAAAAAACCTTCCAACAAATACAATAGTCGTTAGAATTGTTTTTATAGCAGTTCTCGGTTGAGTGAGGTGCAAGAACCCCACCCCCAACCCCCTCCCCGCTATTTCGTGGAGGGGGCTATGATGTACCTCATGTGATTAGGAAACGCTATAAAACATATCGTTAAGAATCCCAATGCTTTAGAGGATGTTTGAAAAGTCATAATTGATGTATCAAATATTTTTTCCCCTACCCTAACCCTCCTTTTATAAAGGGGAGGGAACCGGATTTTTCTTGTTTCCCCCCTTTACAAGCTATGCGTTACATACATCTTTCTTTACAATCTTGAAATCCTTATTTTATACCCACCTTAGAGACTGGGGTGTTAGGCATACTTGACAAATTAGCGCTTAATATTCTCAGCAAAACTGGGGTTTTATTGAAAATAAACAACGAACGAATCAGGGTTATAAAAACGTAAGTGAATCCTCTCAAAATGTTAAGAAAGATGTTTATAATGGATAGCCTTTATAAAGGGGAGGGAACCAGATTTTTCTTGTTTCCCCCCTTTACAAGGGGGGATTAAGGGGGGTAAAAATTTGATTAAAATTACAGCCAATCACTTTTCAAACAACCTCTTAGGCTAGAGAATGTCAAAAACCAAAAAAAATTATATGAATTCTGAAGATTTTTTCAACCAAGGATTAAACCAAAATTTACAAGGGGACTATCAAGCCGCGATCGCAGCTTACACCCAAGCAATCAAGTTAAATCCTGACTATGCCGAAGCTTACCATAATCGAGGGCTGATTTTAAGTGGTCAACTCAAAGATTATCGCAATGCAATCGTTAACTTCAATCGCGCTATCGAAATTAATCCCAATTTTGCCATAGCTTTTTACAACCGGGCCAATGCTCGTTACTTTTTAGCCGATTATCAAGGCGCGATCGCCGATCATAACGTCGCATTACAATTAGATCCCAATCTGGCGCAATCTTACCACAGCCGAGGGAATGCCTACTTTGCTTTGGAAAACTACGACAAAGCGATCGCAGATTATATCCAAACAATAGAAATGAGTACCCAATTAGCTGATAATATTAATATTGATATTGCTAATGCTTATCATAATCGGGGCGTAGCTCGTTTTGAACGTGGCGATCGTCAAGGCGCAATCGCAGATTTTCAACAAGCTTTACAATGGCATCCCCATTTTGCCGCAGCTTACAGCAATCGCGGCAATATTCACCATATTTTAGGCAATTATCAGGAAGCGATCGCTGACCATAACCAGGCATTACAATTAGATCCTAACTTGGCGGAGGCTTATCATAATCGAGGTAATGCTCACTATGCTTTAGCAGATTATCAAAGTGCGATCGCAGATTACAATCACGCCCTAGAAATCAATCCCAACTTTGCTGGAGCGTACTATAATCGGGGTCTGGTGCTTGCTCACCTGAAAAACTATCAGGGAGCAATCGAAGACTTTAACCAAGCATTAAAGCTGAATCCTGATGATCTGCAAGCTTATTGTGAGCGAGGTCTGGTTCGTAGTACTCTTGAAGATTATCAGGGTGCGCTCGCAGATTATGACCAAGCATTACAAGAAAATCCGACTTTAGCTTTAGTATACGGCTTTCGGGCTAATGCTCGTCGCCGATTGGGAGATTATCAAGGTGCAATTGAAGATAGCAATCGGCTATTACAACTCAATCCTAATTTAGCAGAAGGATATTGCGATCGCGCGGCGGCTCGTCGTTCTGTAGGAGATTATAAAGGAGCAATTAAAGATTACGATCGAGCATTGCAAATTAATGATAATTTAGCCGCAGCTTATTATGGTCGGAGTATTGCCCGTGAAGCTCTGCAAGATTTACAGGGAGCAATTGATGATAACACTCAAGCCATAGAGCTTGTTCCTGATTTTTCCGAAGCGTACTGCAATCGCGGAAATGCTCGTCGTCTTTTAGGAGATGAACATGGGGCGATCGCAGATTATAATCAAGCATTAAAAATTAATCCTGATTTAATTGAAGCATATTACAACCGAGGTTCTACACATTATGCTTTAGAAGCTTATGAAAGTGCGATCGCAGATTACACCCAAGCTTTGCAAATCAATCCCCAATCTGCTGCATTTTACAGCGATCGCGCCAATGCTCGCTATGCTTTAGAAGATTATCAAGGGGCAATAGAAGATTACAGTCGAGCGATCGCGATCGACCCCAGCTTTGCCGAAGACTGGTACAATCGGGGTCGTAGCCGTTCTCTATTGGGAGACTTACAAGGAGCGCTTGCAGACTTAAACCAAGCCTTACAGCGTCAGCCTAATTGGGCTTCAGCCTACATCCTTCGGGCAGATGTATATCGGAATCTGGGAGACTCTCAAGGAGCAATTACCGATTTTCAGAAATCCGCAGACTTATATTACCAAGAAGGGAATATCCAGTATTATCAACAAATTGTTGAGCTAATTGAACAACTTCATTAGACCTAGCTTGAAAATAGGGACTGGGGACTGGGGATGGTGGGGCCCCCTCTGGGGATAAGGGGTAATGGGGATTGGGAAAGAGGTATTTTCATTGTTCCTTGTGAGCGCCGCTCATGGAGTCTCTTGCAAAAGTTCTCTAGTCAAGCCTTAAAAAAACAAGAGTTTGTCGGAGTCGGAGTTGATTTAGGAATCAATCATTTAGCCACATTATCAACAGGAAAAATATTTGATGGAGTAAAAAGTTATAAAAAATATGAATCTAAACTAGCAAGAATGCAATATTTGAACCGACATAAACAAGTCGGTTCAAATAATTACAAAAAAGCCACTATCAAAATAGCGAGACTACACCAAAAGATAGCCAACACCAGAAAAGATTCATTACATAAAATCACCACCTATCTCAGCAAAAAACACGCAGTCATAGGGATAGAAGATTTAAATAGACCTATCCGAAATATAAATACGGCATAAAAAAGTGGTAGAAGAATAAAAT
>NZ_JAVRBM010000046.1:0-71700 GCF_034531255.1 Nostoc sp. ChiQUE01b
AATGACAAATGACAAATGACAAATGACAAATGACAAATGACAAATGACAAATGACTAATGACAAATGACTAATGACTAATGACAAATGACAAATGACTAAAAAATGAACTTTATATCAATTTTCTATGGTCTGTTCCTGTTGAGCGTGTTAGGAATTTACTGGTCTTTAGCACAACATAAATTGCGATTGTGGACGCTGCTAATTGCTAGTTTGGTTTTCTATGCATCTTTGCACATTCAATACATACCATTACTATTAGCATTAACGTTTATTAATTTCCGCATAGGACTGGAAATTGGTAACAACACATCACCAGGAAAACATTCTCTTGACTGGCAAATTTCTAATGAAGAGTGGCAATTTGCTCAAGTTGATTGGAATCGTCGCCGTCTAAAGGTTTTGTCGGTAGGTATAATTTTAAATGTTTTACTGCTATTAGCTTTTAAGTATTTTACCCCTTTATTCAAGTTTGTTTTTCATGTCCAAACAAACTCACCAGATAGCTCTTTTAAATTAATTGCACCCTTGGGAATTTCATTTTTCACCTTTGAATGTATTGCTTATTTAATAGATGTCTATCGCGGTGCCCATGCTACTGATAATTTTCTCAAATTTGCTACATACAAATTATTCTTCGCCAAACTGATTTCAGGGCCGATTACGCGCTACCACAACTTAGCAAATCAATTTAATACACTAGAATTACCAAGTACTAATAGAGTAGCCCAAGCGCTGTGGTTGATTGCCAGGGGCGCAGTCAAAAAAGGTATTTTTGCAGACCACTTGGGAATTTTCGTCGATTTATGTTTTGGTAATTTACAACGGGCGGGTAGTACCGATTTGTGGTTAGCTACATTCGCTTATGGCTTGCAGTTATATCTAGATTTCAATGGTTACGTAGACATCGCCCGTGGTAGTGCGATGCTTTTCGGCTTAGTTCTACCTGAAAATTTCGACTTTCCTTATTTCAGCACCAATATTTCCGAGTTTTGGCGGCGCTGGCATATCACTCTAGGAGATTGGCTACGTAACTATGTCTACTTTCCTTTGGGTGGTTCGCGTCGGGGTTTAGTCCGTACCTGCTGGAATTTATTTATTGTGATGCTAATTGCTGGTATCTGGCACGGTGCTGCTTTGGGTTATGTCGTTTGGGGGATATTCCACGGATTAGCTTTGGTGGTTCATCGACTTACAGATTCTATAAGCGATCGCTTTGAAAATCTAGAACAATTCTGGCAAAATCCTCTGGGTATCTTTGTCGCTTGGTTCTTAACTCAACTGATGGTTTTTACCTCTTGGATTTGGTTCCGTCTACCTAATCTCCAAGACTCTTCTTTGGTAATTCGGCATCTTTGGGGTTATCCGGCTGACGCCCAGTTTGCTGAAAAGGTCTATGTGGAAGCTTTAAATATGAGTCAATCTCAACTCGCTTGGGTACTTATAGGTTTAGCTGCCCTTATGTCTATAGTCTATACCTTCAATCGAATGCTGAAGTTAGAGTTTAACTGGCCCCTTAAGCTTGTCTTCGTTCCCATCTGTTTCTACGCTGTTTGGTTATTAGCTCCTGAAGGCAGTTTGCCCTACATCTACTTTGATTTTTAACCGAACCATCAGACAACATAGAACTTATTATCTAGTTACAAATCGACAAGATTTAAAATTTGTCCCATCAGCTAATTATAAAGAAGTGTAAAGGAAAGTAACTAAGCGATCGCGTCATTGAAAGTGATAATTAGTTTGTTGTTGAAATGGCTTAAAAAGCCTTAATCCATTACTTTTATCTCCATTATTTATAGTAGAAAAACTTTACAGTTCGATGAGTTTGTTAAAGAATTATGTTACAGAATATTAAGTCAAAGTTCGCGTCAAAGTAAATTCATGTAAACTGTATTTCAACAGGCAAAAATAAAACCGCTTGTTCCATTTTTAACAACCCATAGCACTTATAAAACAATGACCACAACCTTACAACGGCGCTCTAGCGCTAACGTATGGGATCGCTTCTGCGAGTGGATCACCAGCACCGACAACCGCATATATATCGGTTGGTTTGGTGTACTCATGATCCCAACCCTACTAGCTGCTACAACCTGCTTCGTAATTGCTTTCATCGCTGCTCCTCCTGTGGACATTGATGGCATCCGCGAACCAGTTGCAGGTTCTTTGATCTACGGAAACAACATCATCTCTGGTGCAGTTGTTCCTTCTTCAAACGCCATCGGTTTGCACTTATACCCAATATGGGAAGCAGCATCTCTTGATGAGTGGTTGTACAACGGTGGCCCTTACCAATTGGTAATTTTCCACTTCTTGATCGGTTGCGCTGCCTACCTTGGTCGTCAGTGGGAACTTTCTTACCGCTTAGGTATGCGTCCTTGGATCTGCGTAGCTTACAGCGCACCTCTAGCTTCTGCTACCGCAGTATTCTTGATCTACCCAATCGGTCAAGGTTCTTTCTCTGATGGTATGCCTCTGGGTATCTCTGGAACCTTCAACTTCATGATTGTGTTCCAAGCAGAACACAACATCTTGATGCACCCCTTCCACATGTTAGGTGTGGCTGGTGTATTCGGCGGAAGTTTGTTCTCTGCAATGCACGGTTCTCTAGTAACTTCCTCCTTGGTACGTGAAACCACCGAAACCGAATCCCTTAACTACGGTTACAAATTCGGTCAAGAAGAAGAAACCTACAACATCGTTGCAGCCCACGGCTACTTCGGTCGTTTAATCTTCCAATACGCTTCCTTCAACAACAGCCGTTCACTGCACTTCTTGCTCGCAGCTTGGCCTGTCGTCGGTATCTGGTTCACCGCTTTGGGTATCAGCACGATGGCATTCAACCTGAACGGTTTCAACTTCAACCAATCAATCATTGACTCCCAAGGTCGCGTCATCAGCACCTGGGCAGACGTAATCAATCGCGCTAACTTGGGTATGGAAGTAATGCACGAGCGTAACGCTCACAACTTCCCCCTAGACTTAGCTGCTGGTGAAGTTGCTCCTGTAGCAATGACTGCTCCTGCTATCAACGGTTAATACTTCAGTATTAGCTAAATAAGAAAGCGCCCTCCAGAAATGGGGGGCGCTTTTTAGTTGTAATTATTTTAAAATGGAGCGATGCGAATACATCACTAAGTAAATAATTTGCTTGGGGAAGATATCACACTCCTCTATGTTAGATTCAAACTACAACTCCTGCGGATGAGGAATCAGGTAATGACGGCTTCTGTGGAACATGGCTTAAATAATAGCGCTTTTATACCTCCCTTAGAAAGTGGCGATCGCTTAACCCGCCACGAATTTGAGCGTCGTTATACAGCAATGCCCGATAAAAAAGCGGAATTAATTGAAGGAGTCGTCTACGTGGCATCACCTCTGCGTTTTAGAAGTCATGGTTTACCTCATGGAAACTTAATTATCTGGTTAGGAAATTACAAAGTTTCCACCCCAAACGTAGAACTAGGCGACAATACTACTGTGCGCTTAGATTTAGACAATGAACCACAACCTGATGTTTTGCTGTTGATAGATAAACCAGCCAGAGGACAAGCACAGATCACTGAAGATGATTACGTAGAAGGCGCACCGGAATTAGTAGCAGAAGTAGCATCCAGTAGTGCATCTATTGATTTATATGACAAAAAACGCGCCTATCGTCGCAACGGAGTACAGGAATACATCGTCTGGCAGACTTTAGAGAATAAACTCGACTGGTTTTGTTTGCAAAATGGTGAATATTTACCACTCGTGGCAGATGCAGATGATGTGATTAAAAGTCGGGTATTTCCGGGTTTGTGGTTAGCTGTCACCTCATTAATCACAGGAGATATGACGAAAGTTTTAGCAGTGCTGCAACAAGGGTTAAGTTCAAAAGAACACGCTGAGTTTGTTGAGAGTTTAACTTAGCAAAACTTAAAAATAATGTCTTGAAAAATACAAATTATTAATGTAAAACGTGATATTAGGAGCCGGGAAAGTTTTCCCTTTTTTCACACAGTCTCCCTGGGGAAGTGAGTTAACAGCATTTTTGGTGTGAGGTAATTCCAGAAAGTCCCGGCTATTAGGGAGAAGGTATTTGGCGAAAGTCTTTGAAAACAGCTTAGTTCTCAATTCTTAAAAATTGGGAAGTTTGTTGTCACCGATTTATAAATAACACAGTTATGTCCACAACTCTAGGAAGAAGCGAAAGCGGCAACCTGTGGGATCGTTTCTGTCAATGGATTACTAGCACCGACAATCGGCTTTATATCGGCTGGTTCGGCGTTTTAATGATCCCTACCCTATTAACCGCTACCATCTGTTTCATTATTGCCTTTATTGCTGCACCACCTGTCGATATTGACGGCATTCGGGAGCCAGTTTCTGGTTCTTTATTATACGGCAATAACATCATTACTGGTGCTGTTGTACCTACATCTAATGCCATTGGTTTGCACTTCTACCCAATTTGGGAAGCTGCTTCAATGGATGAATGGCTTTACAACGGCGGCCCTTATCAGCTGATTGTTTTGCACTTTCTGTTTGGGATCTTCTGCTGGCTCGGTCGGCAATGGGAGTTAAGCTATCGTCTGGGGATGCGTCCTTGGATTTGCCTTGCTTACTCTGCCCCTGTAGCTGCTGCAACTTCGGTTTTCTTAATTTACCCAATTGGTCAAGGTAGCTTTTCTGACGGGATGCCTCTGGGCATTAGTGGCACTTTTAATTTCATGTTGGTATTCCAAGCCGAGCATAACATTCTCATGCACCCATTCCATGAATTAGGTGTAGCGGCGGTGTTCGGTGGTGCTTTATTCGCAGCAATGCACGGTTCATTAGTGTCTTCCTCTTTAGTCAGAGAGACAACAGAAGCTGAATCTATAAACTATGGGTACAAGTTTGGTCAAGAACAAGAAACCTATAGCATCGTAGCGGCTCACGGTTACTTTGGGCGGTTAATCTGGCAATATGCCAGCTTTAACAACTCGCGTTCTTTGCACTTTTTCTTGGCTGCTTGGCCTGTAGTTGGTATCTGGTTGACGGCATTGGGTATCAGTACAATGGCGTTCAACCTCAACGGGTTCAACTTTAACCAATCAATTCTTGATTCCAAAGGTCATGTAATTAATACATGGGCAGATGTGCTAAACCGCGCCAATTTGGGTATAGAAGTAATGCACGAGCGCAATGCTCATAACTTCCCTCTGGATTTGGCGGCGGGTGAGGCAGTACCAGTGGCAACAATCGCACCTGTAATTCACGGTTAATTGTAAGTTAAAATTCACTGCGCTCTCTGTATAGAGGGCGCTTTTTTCATGCATGAAGCTATAGTTATATAAATATTTACATAGATAAAATATAAAAAATATCTGGTGTATTTGGGTACAATTACTAAACTGTTACTCATTTATATTAGTAAATGCATTGGTATAAATAAAAATAATTATCAAAACTGTAAGCAGTGGGTAAACTAACTGCTGATGATTATCCCAAAAGTTTACATACATTGTGTTTCCACAGATTACAAATCTTAGATTTTAATTTTTGTCTCAATTCAATATAAAATCTAAAACTTAAAATCCAAAATCAACATGGCAAACCTAACTCCGAATTCTAGTTTTAGTTTGACACTGCGCTTGCAGATTCCCAATCGTATAGGGATGTTGGCATCAATAACCCAGGCGATCGCAACCACTGGTGGTAATCTTGGTCAAATCGATTTAATCGAGCAAACTCGCAAAGAATCTACCCGCGATCTGACTGTGGATGCTGCCAGTACTGAACACGCTGAAACCATTGTGCAAGCAATCAAGGCATTGCCAGACATCAAGTTACTCAGTGTCTACGATCGCACCTTTAATTTGCATCGCGGTGGCAAAATCAGCATTAGCAGTAGAATTCCCTTAAGAAGTGTTTCCGATTTGGCAATGGCTTACACGCCCGGAGTCGGTCGAATTTGTACAGCGATCGCTCAAGACCCAGAGGAAGTTTACAACTTAACCATTAAACAAAATACTGTTGCTATTGTTACCGATGGTAGTGCCGTTTTGGGTTTGGGAAATCTCGGCCCAGCCGCAGCCCTACCAGTCATGGAAGGCAAAGCAATGCTATTCAAGGAATTTGCGGGGCTGGATGCTTTTCCCATTTGTCTCGCCACCCAAAATACAGAAGAAATTATCCAGGCAGTTAAGAATATTGCTCCGGTATTTGGGGGCGTAAATTTAGAGGATATTGCTGCACCTCGCTGCTTTGAAATTGAAAAGAGATTACGCCAAGAGTTAGATATCCCCGTTTTTCACGACGATCAGCACGGTACAGCAATTGTCACCTTGGCTGCGTTGTTTAATTCCCTGAAACTGGTACATAAATCCTTAGCAGAAATCAAGATTGTGATTAACGGTGCTGGGGCGGCGGGAGTAGCGATCGCTCGGTTACTCCGTAAAGCTGGGGCAGAAAAAATCTGGATGTGCGACTCTAAAGGGATTCTTTCTAACAGTCGCACCGATTTAACAGAGGAAAAACTCGAATTTGCTGTGAAAGGTCAGGGTACATTAGCGGGTGCAATGCAAGGGGCAGATGTGTTTATTGGTGTTAGTGCACCAGGAGTTTTGACACCAGAAATGGTGCAATCGATGGCGAAAGATCCAATTATCTTTGCAATGGCAAATCCGATTCCAGAGATTCAGCCAGAATTAATCAGTAAAGATGTTGCTGTCATCGCCACCGGTCGCAGTGATTACCCAAATCAAATCAATAACGTCCTCGCTTTTCCTGGGGTATTCCGTGGTGCTTTAGATTGTCGGGCCCAGACAATTACCATCCAAATGTACCTAGAAGCTGCAAGTGCGATCGCCTCTTTAGTTAAGCCTTCAGACTTGAATCGGGAACATATTATTCCTTCAGTCTTTG
This sequence comes from Nostoc sp. ChiQUE01b, assembly GCF_034531255.1. NCBI lineage: Bacteria > Bacillati > Cyanobacteriota > Cyanophyceae > Nostocales > Nostocaceae > Nostoc > Nostoc sp. ChiQUE01b. The sequence goes on from NZ_JAVRBM010000046.1 coordinate 6,887, forward strand.
ATGAGCGTGTTGTCACTGCTGTTGCTGCTGCTGTCCAACGTGCCGCGCGGGAAGAAGGTATCGCTCGAAATTAATTAAAAAAGAATTCAGAATACAGAATACAGAATACAGAATTCAGAATGCTTTTCCATTAGAGATTTAGACCAGTCACTACGAAAGTTGACTAGCAAATTCAAAACAAAATTTGGTGCGATGTTTCACCGTTTATTCAGACGCTCTCTACGAGACGCTGCGCTGTCCACCAGTCATCCAAATTCTGAATTCTGACTCTGACTCTTGAATTCTTTCTTGTTAACTCAAATAATTACTTTTATGGGATGGGCATCTCGCTCGTCCCTGAGCTTTTAGGCTGCAATCAATTTGCGCTATGAACTGATGTTAAACAAAATATCACAAAAAACAATGGAAGCCTACGAAAAGTTGATCAGTGTATTACAAAACGCTATTGAACGGCAACCGCCAGAGATAGCCGAACAGTTGCGTCGAATTATCTGTGAAGTGACTAGTCAAATACTAGAGGAACAAGAAGAACAATAAGACTAAATCAAAACTGATTGCGCTTCACTTGCCGCGATCGCAATCGACACTCTTATAAAGGACTTGTCAAAAATAGCACATTTTGAGCAAATGAAAGTAACAACCATCACTTACCAAAGAGTTCTCAATCTCAGTGACTACAATTCGTGCAGATTAGAGAAAACCGCACTAGCTGACGAGTTTGAAGATCAGGAAATTGCAACACAGACGCTCATAGAAGGTGTTGAGCGCCAAATCCATGAGTCGGGGATACACAAGCAAATTGATAAGGAAATCAGAGACAGGAAGAAATAATTAGCGGATCTTAACCAAGAGTATGCAGAGTTGAGTAAACAGGTTGAACTTCTCAAAGCTCAACAAAATACTGCATTGCAGGTTGAAGACGACCGATTTTAGTCAGAATTTTTAGGCGATTGCAAACGGTGGCTTTGCGATGAATGAAGAGTGGGTTGCTTCTATGATGTGTTGGTTTGAAGGGTTCGCTCGTGGGAAAGAACTTGCTGATTTTCTCGCAACTGCACCAGAGGTAGGAACTCCTGAAGGTGCTAAAGCTTTTGTTGACTTTCGCGCTCAACAGTATGAGCGATGGATTGAGGGAAACCAGCAGCCGCCGCCAATTAATTCCATTGATGATATCGACCCCAGGCTACGCACGCCGGAACTGGAAGGAATCTTCAAGATGATACCAATTGAGGCTGCGATCGACCAGGGTGGCTACTCAGTAATGGACGTTTTAAGCGGTCGAGCCATGATTGATGTTCTTAACGAAATTGACCCCGAAAATTCATATTCATTAGTTTGTGATGATGATTTTGAGAACGATGAAATTTATGAATAATGAAACAAATAAAAATATCTCCCAACCAGATCCAGAATGGGACTATTACGAAATCTGGCAATCATTGCATCATATCAAAACTAAAATTGATGCCGGATTAATTTTTATTTCTGGAAAAGAACACACTAGCCGAAACGGTGGCAACCATACCACCGTCGCGGATTGTGTCCAAAGCATCTGCAAGTTAATTAGAGAAAGTGCGGCGTTCATTCAGAATTGCGCCCCTAAATTGTGGCGTTCCTGTGTTCATAAATATCCATTGCCCAAGACTATGGAATTGAGTTTGACCCAATCCTAGAGTTACACGCTGACTGGATGTGCGATATCTCACTTTTTGAGCAGCACTTAGAGGCAAGGATTGCCGAGATGTTGACTGAGACTGCATTCAAGCCTTACATGAACTGTTTGGCAAATTCGGTTTTGGGTTACGAGTGCGATCGCGTCTCTTGACTCGAATTTACCCTTTTGAGTCGTTCCTGGGTGTCAATGGCAGGCCCGTTATTGAGTACGAAGTCCGCGAAGTGAAAAAAACCAAGCGGGAGCGCAAAGACGGAGAAACCACAGTCCGACGTTTAGCCGGCGATACCAAACGAATTAAACGCAACCGCAGCCGCGACACTTTCAAAATGCGTTTGGGTATGGGTACTGTCTTAGAACAGTCAGGAGATGGACTTGTTGAAAAAGCTAGCGGCTCATCACTCACTGTGCCGAATTAGCCTGTCCACTTCGGGCAGTGCAGATCCACCAAACCTTACACATGGGCTTTAATCGGCTATACCCAGCTTTGCACCGACTCAAAAAACACGGTTATGTACAAGGTAGGGCAGAATCTCAAAAGTTGTTATACGAGCTTACAGGGCTACAGCCACCAGCGTCATAAAATGGGGATTTCTCCCATTCCCCAAAAGTTTCAATTACCCTGAATGGCAAGTTAAACCAGAAACCTTAAAAGGCTTTAACCCAACCGTATTGAGTTATATCTAAACAAGGGATTGTTTGAACTTTGCCAATACTGTTAGAATGCATCGATGTCAAAAAAGCAACATTTCTTAAATAAAAAACCTGGTTGGTCTTTGGATGAGCGAGATCCCAAGTTCATAGAATCTCTGATGCCCCTGTTTGGCTTTTTGTATCACTACTATTTCCGAGTTGAAACTAGTGGCTGGGATAATATTCCACCCCAACAAAAAGTCCTATTTGTTGGTTCGCACAATGGAGGACTCGCTGCACCCGATATGTCAATGATGATGTACGACTGGTTCCGAAGATTTGGTGTAGAGAAACCCATTTATGGTTTGATGCATCCCAAGGCTTGGCAGGTTAGCACACCACTAGCGCAACTGGTCGCCAAGGCTGGAGCAATTATCGCCCATCCAAAAATGGCTTACACTGCCTTACGCTCTGGAGCGAGTGTGCTAGTTTATCCTGGTGGAGCCGAAGATGTCTTCCGACCGCATTATTTACGTAACAAAATCTACTTGGCAGGGCGACAAGGATTTATCAAGTTAGCGTTACGGGAAAATGTGCCGATTGTGCCTGTGATTTCCTGGGGCGCTCACGATACACTCATTGTAATCGCTGACTGCTACAAAGTTGTGCAACAACTCCACGAGTGGGGAATGCCTTGGCTATTAGGTATCGATCCAGAAGTTTTTCCAATCTATCTCGGACTGCCTTGGGGATTAGCAATTGGCCCATTACCCAATATTCCATTACCAGTGCCCATATATACGCGAGTTTGTCCGCCAATTGTATTTGAACGCTACGGCCGTGAAGCAGCTAGCGATCGCCAGTATATCAATGAATGTTATGAATTAGTTGTTAGTCAAATGCAGCAAGAGTTAGATAACTTAATAAAGCTAACTGCTAAGACCAATTCTCTTTGAATAGTTATGAGTTAGAAGCTTTGAATCTTTAATTTATCACTCCTAACTCGCAACTCCTAACTCCCAACTCCTAACTGTTTTCCTAGCCACCGCTAACTGGTGGAATCAACACAACCTCATCCCCATCTTGTAGTAGGGTATCTGGTTCGACAAATATCAAATTAATCCCAAAACGGGTTATATCGCGCCATTGTGAGAGTTCAGGGTGTTCAGCTATGAGGCGATCGCATACTGCTTTGACTGGCATACTATTAGGAAATTCCAGCACTAGTTCCGAAACCCTAAAGGCTTCTTGATAAGCAGCGAACAACTTGACGGTAACGGTGATTACAGATTTAGACATATAGCAAGGGACTGGGGACTGGGTGAAAAGTCTTTGTCTTGAAAAGTGACGCTCCTGCGTCGCTAACGCTGCGCTAACAGATCAGCCCAAGCCGCCGCTCCAACTTTTCGCTTTGTGTCTAAGTTTTATCATCTGTTAATGTCCTAATCACTAAGGCTTGTGCTATACAACATACTTTGGCAGTACGAGCAAGTGTTTTAACAGTTGCTATGCGCTATCGTCAATCTACAATTGTAAATCTAAAATCCCAAATTGTTTGACTATTCAGCATTGAGGATTTTTGGTACTTTAAAAAATTCGCCTTCCTGTTCAGGTGCGCTGTTGAGAATACTTTCCCGGTCAGGATAGGGTTGCAATTCATCCTCTCGTGTGATATTGCTGACATCAATTGCGCGTGTTGTTGGCAGCACATTACTGACATCAAGTTCATTCAATTGTTCGATATAGTCCAGAATACTTCCTAACTGGGTAGTGAATTGTTCCTCTTCTTCTGGAGTCAATTCTAAACGAGCAAGATTAGCTACTTTGTGAACTTGTTCTTGGTCAATCATAAATTGTCATTGGTCACTGGTCATTGGTCATTGGTCATTAGTCCTTAGCAAATGACAAAGAACTAATGACTAATGACTAAAAGAATACGTCAATTTGCGATCGCCCGCTGGTTTTCAGCCAGTTTTGGGCTTCGATGTAGTTATTGGGAGCCATGCGAATCGCACGCATCCAATAGTCTGCTGCTTGGTCAAAAAGTGCTTCACCAGCCTCGTCATCTCCAGCTTCTTTTTCTTTTTCGCCTTGGTAGTGGTAAATCACAGCGATGTTATTCAAGGCTTGGGGCATACGTGGGTTTAACTCAATTGCCTTGTGATATAGTTCTAAAGCCTTGTGATGGTCGCCATTGCTGGCATAAATTAGCCCCATATTGTAGTAAATATAGCCGCGATCGTTGGTATCTTCCTCTAGTGTTAGAGCTTCTTCATAGCATTCCAATGCCTCAGCATATTCCCCTTCCGCTTGGGCCGACATACCATCTCGATAATAAACAAACGCTTCTTTAGCTTTTTTGTTGGTTGGCAGCATCTTCAGAATGATATCCGCCATCACAGTAAAGGACTTGTCAATAAAATTATCGTTTTTTTGTGTTCTTGGCATATTTATCTCTGGGTATTGGGTATTGGGGCATGGGGCATTGGCCAAACAGGGCATGGGGCATTGGCCAAACAGGGCATGGGGCATGCTCCCCTGCTCCCCTGCTCCCCCGCTCCCCCTGCTCCCCCTGCTTCCTCATCTCCCCAATCCCCTAGTTCACTCAATAGTTAATTTAACTGATTTGGGGGGGCATTCTTCTCGCTGAGGGGTACGATACATTCTGAACTATTATGTCGAGAGTTGTTTACCAAGGTGCTAACTGGATGTGCAATCATTGCTGGCGCTGGATATGGACGCAATAGCTGCTGTAGGGTTTGGGTCGTTTGCACTTGGGAATCTAGCCATAAATCGTAATCTTGTGGCTCCAGAATCACTGGCATCCGCTCGTGGATGGGTTGGAGTAATTCGTTAGCTGCCGTTGTCAATATTGTACAAGAGATTATTTCTTCGTTAGCAGGCGATCGCCATCTCTCCCACAAACCTGCAAAACCGAAGGGTTGCCGATCTTGAAGACGAAAATAAAATGGCTGCTTCTTACCTTGTTGGCGTTGCCACTCATAAAAGCCATCAGCTAGCACTAAACAGCGTCTGTGCTTAAAAGCCGAACGAAAAGCAGGTTTTTCGGCAACAGTTTCTGCCCTAGCATTAATCAGCTTTGCTGCCATTCCTGCATCTTTCGCCCATGACGGAATTAATCCCCAATGCAACTGCTTAAATTCCCGCTTTTCGCTTTCGGGATTTTGTAACACTGTCGCCACCATTTGCGTAGGTGCAATGTTATATTCGGCTGCCAAATCGGGAACTGACTCGACATGGAAAACTTTAGATAATCCTGCTGCTGACTGGTTTAAAGTAAATCTTCCACACATAGTTTTTTTTTCGACCATTAACTAAATTAAACATCTCAATCTATAAATAATATATTTTTTTATTTTCTCGAATAATTTTCTGTAGTACGTTCAGATCCTAAATCAAAAAAATATCCGGTTTTGGGAAAATCTTTTGGTAAAATATTGTATTTTGAACATTTGCTTATCAACATATTCCTAACTGGATTTTAACATGGAACTACTGCATCTGTACGATTTTTTACCTTCTGGTCATGGTTATAAGATACGTCTTTTATTGACTCAACTAGGTATACCTTTTGAGAGGATAGAGATTAACATCTTGAAAGGCGAGACTCGAACACCAGAATTTTTAAGTAAAAATCCTAACGGTAAGATACCTGTTCTGGAAATCGAGCCAAGGAAATATTTGGCAGAATCAAATGCCATATTGGTTTATCTCAGTGAAGGTACAGAGTTTTTACCTTATGACCGCTTTTTACGAGCGCAGGTACTACAATGGTTATGTTTTGAACAATGTAGCCATGAGCCTTTTATTGCTACATCAAGATTTTGGATTTCTATTCTAGGTAAAGCTGAAAAATATAGTGAAGCTATCAAACAAAAACGCGAACCGGGCTATGCAGCACTTAACTTGATGGATAAACACTTAACTTCTCAAGATTTTTTTGTAGGAGAACGTTATACGATTGCTGATATTGCCTTGTTTGCTTATACTCATGTAGCTGATGAAGGTGGGTTTGATTTAACACAATATCCTGCTATTCAAGCTTGGATAGAAAGAGTCAAAATTCAACCAAGGTATATCAGTATTACAGAGGCATAAAAATTAGATTTTGCAAGTATCCTATCTCTCGTTTATTGTCTCTAGCAGAGAATGTAGTGGGTGGAATGTAACTCACATTCAGAAGGCAGCAAAGTCTTCAAAAAAGGTATTATTAAGCAGCAGTTAGGTATTCGGATCAATTTCCATCAGCTTTTGCCGAGAGGAGAAACCTGACTTAATTCTGATATGAGATTTGGGTACATCAAATTTATCTGCTAGTAGTTTAATTAACTCTTCATTAGCCTTCCCATCAACTGGGGGCGATTTTAAATAAACAGTCAGACTGCCATCAGATTGTTCTTCAATTTTTTGCTGTTTTGAATTAGGTTTAACCTTGACTTTTTTTTGCATAACCTATTCCATGTAATTGTCGCAGCCACAACCAGCCTAAAACAGAACCCAATATATAATGAGGAAAATCCCACCAAACAAAGGTCGTACCAAGTAACAATTTACCTATCAAGGTGGCGCGAATTTGCTCTAATAGTGGCGGATGCCAAAGTTGCAAGAATTCTAGTATACAGGTGATGACAAAAACCCATATAGGAATTTGGATTACCGCTGCCCGACTTCTGAAAAACCAAAATGCGAACAGACACCAAAATATTTCGTAAAATACAGCTGCTCCGTAATCATTAAACCAGTGATGGGCAGGCCCATTATAATACTTAAACAAAAATCCTATCGGTACAACGATGAGCGCAGAAATAATAATAAATATTGTTTGGTTACGGTATCGAAGCATTTTCTACAAACTAGAGACTATGCAAGATTTTAGCAGCGGTTTGGGCTAAGAGTGCGATCGCAGCTGCTCAGGAGATATTTACCCCTTTGAGTCGTTCCTGGGTGTAAATGGTAAACCCGTAATACTGTTCCAGGAATTGTGTAAAATAATTCCTCTGACCTGATACAATAGCCCTTCATCCAAATGAAGGGTTTTGAAACCTATACTTTCAGTTACCCTGAACTGATAAGTGTGAATATTACAGACTCATGTAAGTTGAGACAGCCAATAATAGTGCCTAGATATTACTGTTTAATTATCAGGAGCAAAGCGCGATTCTCTTGTGGAGAGGCTGCGCGATCGCGTGCAGAATATTTACAGTATTGCCTAAAATTATGGATAATTCCCCAGTGGTCGCTCAAACAGATGCATCCTTACCAAATTACACTCAGGAAAATACACGAATAGTGGAGTCAGCAACTGGCTCGAATTCACCACCGCAGCAAAAGGTAGGAAGTGACTTTGACTCTGGCATGATGCTGCGGTGTTTGGAACTGGCTCGCCGTGCTTTAGGGCGGACTTCGCCAAATCCGTTAGTGGGAGCGGTGATTGTCAAGGATGGTGAGATTGTCGGCGAAGGATTTCATCCTCGCGCAGGTGAGCCTCATGCAGAAGTGTTTGCTTTAAGAGCAGCAGGCGATCGCTCTCGTGGTGCAACAATCTATGTCAGCCTCGAACCTTGCAATCACTACGGACGTACTCCCCCTTGTTCGGAAGGATTGATTAAAGCAGGGGTGGCAAAAGTAGTAGTGGGTATGGTTGATCCCAATCCACTGGTAGCTGGAGGTGGCATCGCCCGTTTACGGGCGGCGGGGATCGAAGTGTTGGTAGGAGTAGAAGAGTCAGCCTGCCGTCAACTAAATGAAGCTTTTGTGCATCGCATTCTCCATAAGCGACCTTTGGGAATTTTAAAATATGCCATGACTTTAGATGGCAAAATTGCTACCACCTCTGGTCATAGCGCTTGGGTAACAAGTCAAGAAGCCCGCAATGAAGTACATCTAGTGCGGGCGGCTTGTGATGCCATAATTGTCGGCGGTAATACAGTCCGACAAGATAATCCTTACTTAACCAGCCATCAGGTGGGGGCACATAATCCCCTGCGGGTGGTGATGAGTCGCCATCTCAACTTACCGCCGAGTGCCCATCTGTGGCAAACTGCGGATGCTCCAACTTTGGTGTTGACACAGAAGGGTGCTAATCCCGATTTTCAAGAACTGTTGCTCAAACAGGGTGTAGAGGTGGTGGAATTAGCATCACTTGTACCGGATAAGGCAATGGCATACTTATATGAACGAGGTTTTTGTAGCGTGCTGTGGGAGTGTGGTGGGACTTTAGCTGCTAGTGCGATCGCTCAAGGAGCAGTGCAAAAAGTTTTGGCATTTATTGCCCCGAAAATCATTGGTGGTAGTATTGCTCCCACACCAGTGGGCGATTTAGGTTTTACTACCATGACTGAGGCGTTGTCTTTAGAACGTGTTCGTTGGCGTGTAGTCGGCTCTGACTGCTTAGTGGAAGGTTATTTTTCCCCAAAAGCTAATAGTCAACAGTAATAACACTTGACAATCAATCTATTTATTTTGATTTTGCAATCATGAACACTGGCGTTCATGGGCAATATCACGTATGAGGGCTAGCCGAGATTGAATGTAGTGGCATAGAAAGTCAGTTTCGTTAGAATCTAACAACACTTGCGTTTCGGTTTGTTTTACTAACCACTGCACCAAGCTAGCATCATCGAGTTGTAAGAGGAGCTTGGCTTGCGCGGTTTCAACCACTGACCAAAGCTGACGCATGATTGTAGGAGTCATCAGACCTCGATTGAATAATGAGCTATTAGCTGTCTTTAGATTACACAATTCCGATCGCAATTTACGACATGAATGTAGAAGCTGAGACAAGTATTATTAAAAACTTAATAATGGTATTTATAACTTTATGAAGATTAAGAATTTGAAACTCAGTTTGAAAATGGGCATAAGGCATTGGATATCGGAAATACAGATTCTCAAGAATTAGAGGATATTTTAAAAGGGTATTTGCTTTAACAAAGTGTAGGGGTTTAAGTCCCCGGCTTCTATCAAGCCGCAAGTGTTGGGCTGCTTGTCTTTATCCCCGTTACAACACGGAAAAAGCGAATTGCGAATTGCGAATTGCTTTAATGTTTACTACGTCTGCTATAGAAGTGTCATAACTTAGTGAATTTATCATAAAGCTCATAAATTTGTGACAGTTTTTGAGTCTGCTGTAAAAATCAATGGTTCTTCAGCACTTAATTCTGCCAAATTATTAACAATAGCTAATCAAGGAAATGTTAAAAATATATCATTAAGACATTAACACTTTTTGGCTGTAGATGGACTCACAAAATCATGTAAATCTACATCCCAAATGCTGATATAAATAAAATTACACTCTTGGCGGATAATCTGACCCTTGACTGAGCCATTCTTAAAACTAAAATTATCAGACTGACGTTGCTGTACTTGTTTCAGTCCCTGCTTAATTTTTTCAGTCGCTTGCCCATTTAACATTCCATTCAAAGTAGACTCCATTACCTGCGGGTCTACCGATTGGGCAAAAGATACCTCAGTTTGGCGCAGCGTTTTAGAATTCCGATCGAATAAGTAGCCAAGATCAATTTTGTTTGGCACTAGTTTGTAAACAACAGCACGAGTATTGCCCCATGCACCTCTTAAATCTTGATTTGGTTTGCCGAGGGTAGCTTCTACGGCGCTTCTGGATGTACCTGTAGGAAATGCGGGAACGTCTTGCTTACTAGCAGTTGCAGCTAATTTACTGCGCGGCTTTTTTTGTGGTGTGGAACGCCCTTCTGGTGTGGGAACCGGAACCTGATTCTCTGGTTTTGGCTGTAGTCTTGGTGTTATTACTGGTATTACGGTATCTAAAGGAACAGAATTACTTTCTAGCTCTGATATGGATGGGACATTAAAAGTTGGTATAGATTCAGGAGTTACTTGTGGCTGCGGTGGTGAGGTGGGTACAACTGGGACTGGAGAAGGTTGGGAAGAAACTGGCGAGTTGGTAGATGTAGCAGTAGGTAGAGATTCTGATGTGGGATTTGTGGTAACGGTTGTTTGTAGTTGTTGCTGGCGATTCATGCCAGAAATTGCAATTGCACCAATCAAGCCGCCTATCAGCAAACTGCCAACAATGACAGCAGGTTTTTGCCAGTTTCCAGGAGTTGAAGATCCTGGAATCGCAGAATTGTTTTGCAAAGAATATAATGGCTGGGTTTGCTGAGTTGATGCAGTGGAAGAAAAACTGACTGTGGAAGTATTTGCAGCTAACTCAGGAGGTATATTACTAACAGATTGCAGGGCATATAGCATTTTACTAGCAGTGCTGTAGCGATCGCCAGCATGAGGCTTAATTGCCTGATTGAGTACCGCCGCCAATTGGGAAGAGACGTTAGGGGCGTGCTGCTGCCAAAGTATTTCCCCAGTTTGCAGATCAGTTAGTAGTCCTTGCGGGTGTTTGCCAGTTAGCAGATAAATCGCCGTTAAACCTAAGCTGTAGATATCAGTGGCGTAAACTGGGCGGCCAACGGCTTGTTCGCTAGGCATATACCCAGGCGTACCAATAACAAGCGATCGCGTGGGATATGCTGGAGAATTCACTACTGAACGGATTGTTTCTTTGACTGCACCAAAATCAATCAAAACTGGATTACCATCAGCAGAACGCAGAATAATGTTATCTGGCTTGATATCCCGGTGAATAATGCCTTTACTGTGAACATAATCTAAGACTGAAAGCAGACTCAAGAGAATTTGCCGAACAGCAATTTCACTCTCCAATCCTTTGGCTTCAACAATTTTCGTCAGGGTTTGACCGTGAATCCATTCTTGGACGAGGTAAAACTGCCCGTTTTCAGAAAAATAGGCGTAGAGTTTGGGAATTTGGTGACTACTTTCACCCAAATACTCTAAGGTTGCTGCTTCCCGTTCAAACCGCTGTTGGATAAGTTGGTAGGTTTGTGGGTCATTATTGGTTATCGGTTTTAGTTGCTTGATTACACAGCGACGGCGAGAAGGCATGTGGACATCTTCTGCTAGAAAGGTTTCGCCAAACCCACCAGCGCCGATTACTTGGATAATTTGATAGCGATTGTTCAGCTGGGTTATTGTCATGAAAAATTACAAGCGTAGACAGCTAGTGCGGAGCCGGAGACTTCCTGTCTTCTCCAGGCTTGTCGTCAGACATCGCCCTTTCCAAATGTACATCAGATGAGTTGATGAGTTATGGAGACTGAATTGCCGCACATTCTGACTGATAAGCACGGCAAACGTCGAGATTTCTCGATTCCACCCGGTCTGATCGCGCCATCTGTAGAACAAGAGATGCGATCGTATGCAAATCGAGTCTTAGTTACTCCGTTTCAAAAGCTAGTGGCAGCAACAAAAGAACCGTTTGTGCAAGCCATTCTGGATCTGGGTGTGCCCCAAATGGCTTTTGATCGCATTGTTTTAGTGGGAGATGCAGCGTTCATCCCTCGCCCGCACACCGCAGCGAGTACCTCAAAAGCGGCAGCAAACGCGATCGCGCAAATAAATTTAGGGGCTTGTATCTTTTTCTTTTTGGTCAAGCCTTGGGAGAGCAATCCCAGTTTATCTATGGCACGGAGCGCTGGGAAGGAGAGCAATGAAGTCATTAATGAGCCGGAATCGGTTTAAGACATTTAGCGATGGTCTGTTTGGATATTGCACTGCATTTGTAATTCGTAGCGAATTAATATTTTGCAATACTCTGCAATCCTAATGCGTTGGTTTGCATTGTTAATGCATCAGTTTGCATTGTTAATACGTCGGCTTGCAATCCTAATGCGTCAGCTTGCATTGTTAATGCATTGGCTTGCATTGTTAATGCATTGGCTTGCATTGTTAATGCGTCAGCTTGCATTGTTAATGCATCGGCTTGCAATCCTAATGCGTTCCCCTGCATTAAAAACGCTACGCTTTTACCTTACTCAGTACCGAGTGCTGAGTGCTGAGTGCTGATTGAAATAAAAATTACTCAGTACTTAAATACTATGGTCAATGCCCCGCCCCCGAAGTTTGGATGCCTACGGCGGGCTTCGCCAACGGAGGAAGCCTCCGCTCCAACTTCTCTTCTTGTGGGCGGAATCTTACTAATCAGGAGAAGGTTGATACCCCACCCGCAAGTGGCGTGGTTTTTTTAACTCAGCACTCAGCACTTTTAACTCAGCACTTTTCATGCAAAGCTATACTAAGTGAACTCTATAGTCTCAACAAACTCTAAAATACTCTCCTTGATATCTTCGGCTTCTTCTTCAAGAGAATCGGGAATTTCGCCGTCAATAAAGCTGTGCTGACTACTAACTATATATAAAAATTCACCACTGATAAAGGTGAGCAACCCCCGGTATGCATCTAATCTGATTGCTGTTCCATTATTTTCCTGCTTAGAAATTGTAGAACCTTTGGGCATATCGATTAACACGTAGTAAGCGCCTCGCAAAGTATCTTTCAGATATTCGGTATACTCTACAGAAGCATCTGGTACATTGGCAAAAATCGCTTGGGGTACATACTTCTCTACTAAAATTGTTTCTAAATATTCTTCTTGTCCAACAGACTCCAATTCCTCTAACTGTTCTAAGGGGAAAGGATAATAATCGATTCTCAGCAAAGTACCGATGTCATCAGAAAAGCCAACTACTCCTTCCTGGCTTTGAATTCTACCACCCTGCTGCGGCTCAACCGGAATCGGTACGGTAAAATTACCTAAAGGAGATTGATATGTCTGTTCGCTAAAATCTTCGATGACCACTGTTTCATCATCATCGTCGTCTGCATATTCTTCATCTTCTGCTTCTTTAAAGGCTGCGATTACCTCCTTGATGATTTCCTCTGCTTCTTCATCTTCAAGTTCTAAAGCTGCTTGTAGCTTTTTCAAGTAGATTTGTTTCGGTTTGGGAATGGCGAGTTCATCATCTAAAAGCACTATTACCCCCGCAGCAAAACCATCTAGCACTAATTCATCTGAGAGAGATACTTTGGCAGCATTAAACAGGGGCCCAATTCCCTCTTCTTCTGCAATGGAGATGAGTCTATCAACTATTTCTGCAATTTCATCTTCTGAGTATTCCTCAAAAACCTCGAATTCCCAGAGGATACCCGCTAAACTTTCTGCATCTACCTCTTCAATAAATGAATCAGCGATCGCAGTCACAGTTGCGATCGCCGCTACCGCTTCCTCTGGACTTAGTGATTCCTCTGATGTCTTTGGTGAGTTAAAAACCTTGTCATATTTGGTCATAATTGCTACTTAAATTAATTCCTTGATAGTAATAACAGATTGAAAGTGACAATGGTCAGTTTACCAATGGAGCGAATCTTCTAGAGAAAAAGTTGGCTAATACGTGGTTGACTCAGTATTGCTCAGGTGTAACAAAACTTTGTTGACAACTAATCTTCCAGGAGTTGAAGTATTTTAAAATCTGTTCTCGAATATACACTTAAACATGAGCTAGACTCAATATTTACCGCAAGTCGATTTTATTAAATATTGTAAATTTTTGTGACCGAGCAATTATCCTAAATAACTGCTATATCCCTTTATTTTTATCCTCCAGCAGATGAATTATATCTATCGATAGAATTATAAACTAGCTAGCGATAGATACATACACCGTAGGCAGGATGTCACAAATACCAAGATTTGTAGTAACAGACAATGCTCGAAACGTTGTACTGTTAGTTCTACAAGTGTGAATTAGATGAAATTTTGAGTTTTTTATGGTACAAACCCCACCATCCCAGTTTTCACCAGATCAATATAAAATAGATCCTGCAAAGGAAAATGTAGAAGCTCTTATACAAGAACCGCAGCTAGATATTGAGATTGCTCTAGAGTTCCTTTACACCAGAGATATTGAATTTCGTCAGGAAACAATTTATTTTCTCGTAGTCGATCGCTTTTATGATGGCGATCCAGATAACAGCGAAGGTGCAAACTCAGAACTGTACGATCCAACTAGACAAGATTGGGGTAAGTACTGGGGTGGCGACTTGCAAGGTGTCATCGATAAATTAGATTATCTCAAAAATATGGGAGTGACTGCCATTTGGCTAACTCCACTGTTCGAGCAGGTTGAAGAGTTATTTGTTGGCAATGCAGCAATACATGGCTATTGGACAAAAGACTTTAAACGGCTTAATCCTCGATACATTGCTGACGGAGAAAACCCTTCTTTAAACGCTACTCAAGAAGAAAAAAATACAACTTTCGATCGGTTAATTACAGAAATGCACAAGCGCAATATGAAGCTAGTGCTGGATATTGTCTGCAACCATAGTACACCTGATACTAGCGGTAGCAAAGGTGAATTGTATGATGATGGTGTCAAAATTGCTGACTTCAATGATGATGCTAACAATTGGTATCACCACTATGGCGAAGTGCAAAACTGGGAAGATGATTGGCAAGTACAGAACTGTGAATTATCTGGTCTAGCAACTTTCAATGAGAACAATACTGAATATCGTGAGTATATCAAGTCAGCCATTAAACAATGGCTAGACCGGGGTGTAGATGCACTGCGGGTGGATACCGTCAAGCATATGCCGATTTGGTTTTGGCAAGAATTCACTGGCGAGATGACGAATCACAAACCAGATGTATTTATTTTTGGTGAATGGATTTACAGTAATCCTGATGACGAGCGCTCGGTGGAATTTGTTAACCACTCAGGCATGACACTTCTAGACTTTGGGTTGTGCGTGGCAATTCGAGCCGCACTGGGACAAGGTTCAGAAATGGGATTTGAAACAATTCAATACATTTTCGATCAAGATTATCGCTATAAAGGGGCAACAGAGCTAGTTACCTTCATCGATAACCATGATATGTGCCGTTTCCAATCGCTAAACCCCGATCCAGCGATGCTAAAGGTTGCGATCGCCTTAATTATGACCTGTCGCGGTATTCCCTGCATTTACTACGGCACAGAACAGTATCTGCATAACGACACTGATGGCGGTAACGACCCATATAACCGCCCAATGATGGAAAGTTGGGATACAGAGAGTGAGATTTATCGTTGCATCAGGCTGCTGTCTGGCTTACGACGACTGAATCCAGCTGTATCATTGGGTAGCCATTGGCAAAAATACTTAACACCTGATGTTTACTGCTATGTACGCCGTTATCGTGACTCTGTGTGTTTTGTCGCTTTAAACCGGGGAGGAGAAGTTACTTTACCAGAAGTAGAAACAGAATTGCCCGATGGAGAACATACCTGCGTGGTGACTCGCAACAAGTATGAGGTAAAAGATGGTAAGATTTATGACCTAATACTAGAAGAAAGGGGAGCAATTGTTTTCAGCCACGTTGGCGAACGGATAAAAGCACAAACAATTGTCCGCGTCCAACTCAATGGCGTAGAAACCCAACCAGGTGAAATTATTGTAGTGACAGGAGATTGCCCAGAGTTAGGTAACTGGGATATTGGCAAAGCATATCCCTTAGAGTACATCAACACCAATACTTGGTTTGCTGAAATTCCCTTTAATGAGAGTGCCGGAAATCTCATAGCTTATAAATATGCCATGTGGCGGGAAGGGCGATCGCCTCTGCGCGAAAATCTCGTAAATCGCCGCTGGGTGATTGCGAAAGAAGGTACTGTCAAATGGCGTGATACTTGGGCATCGGGAAGAGAATCTTAGAAATATAAAATGAGGTAGTAGTTTGTCAAGAAATAATTGACAAATAGATTTGCTGTAGAGACGGCGATTTATCGCGTCTCTCCAACCGTCAAAATGATTTTGACAGACCAGTAGAGTGAAGGATTAAAATTTTGATTCTTCACTCTTCATTATGCAAATGATCCATACAAAGATGCATTTGTAACTTGGATCAATAATTTAGGTTACACGCCTAACCAATTACATGGTGAACCCGAAGGCAAAAAGAAATTTACCTTAGAACGAGATATCAGCAGTTGCCGTCCTCAATGCAACCGACAAGATAAAAAAATTAATAAAAGGAGTAATTGCTAGATTCCTTTTGAAGGATTAAATAAAATAGCATTAATAATTAAAGGTTTGTAGTCAGCGCTTTTGCCCTACTTTGTTTGTAAAATGTCTAGTAAAGCACTGCATTGAGCAAAAATAGGCAAAATGTTGCTGAAAACAAAGGGGTAACTGTTGATGAGTAAAACGACACTCTACAATCAGGACTTTCTGGTGTGGACGCAGCAACAAGCTGAGTTCCTGAAGACAGGACGCTGGACTGAGTTAGACGTTGAACATTTGGTAGAGGAACTAGAGGCTTTGAGTCGGAGCGAACAAAAGGAACTTGGAAGTTATTTACAGGTGCTTTTAATGCACTTACTCAAATGCCAATATCAACCAGAGCGAAAAACCAAAAGTTGGGTTAAAACAATCTCAAACTGCCGAAACCAAATTCAAGATTGCTTAGAAGATACTCCCAGTTTGCAGCGCCTTCTAGAAGACTGGGAGTGGATACAGAAATATTATCGCCGCGCCCGTAGAGACGCCGCAAATGAGACTCAAAAGCCAATAGAAACTTTTCCCCTTGAGTGTCCTTTCACTATAGAACAACTTCTCGATCCTGAATTTATCTAAGTACAATTTTGCGTAAAAGCGTAGCGTTTTTAATGCAGGGGGATGCAATGGCATTGTAGGGCACGCATTAACATTGTATCAGGATGCAATGGCATTGTAAGGGCACGCATTAACATTGTATTGGGATGCAATGGCATTGCAGAGGGACGCATTAACATTGTATCGGGATGCAATGGCATTGCAGAGGGACGCATTAACATTGTATTGGGATGCAATGGCATTGCAAGGTATAGCAAAGTGCTGAGTGCTGTTAGCGGAAGCGGGGCGTTTAGCCCGTGCTGAGTAGAAACTCAGTATTATCAAAGGTTTCAGCAACCAATATAGTCCTAACCTATGCTTCGACTGCTATATTGCCTTTCATTAATTCGCTACGAATTAATGAAATGCTGTATTAAGTTAAACTGGTGAGATTCAGTAACTAGGCATAGTAGGCATAATTAAACATAAAATAAAATCCTAGTTTGTAGTGAGTGATTCATCGCTCAAAACAAAGATTATCAGCTTCCTCAAGGTGAGAGAACACTACTGTAATTTAACATTGTGGGTGCATAGGCTAGCAAAAACCGCAGGCATCGCACATTCATCGCAAACTTATAATATTGATGATATTTATCCACCTCTGACTTTTTATTGCGATAATTCCCAAGGGGGACGCGCTCTCCACTGGTCAGTTAAAGGGGGATAGATGACACTCAAGCGGTTGGTTTTATTTTTTGTGATGACGCCGATAGCAGTTCTGTTAGCAGTTTCGGCTTTATTCGGTAGTTGGCAAGAACCTCAATTTCAAAGTCGTTTGGAACTATACCAAACAAATATTGCTTTACAAGCCCAAGCTTGGCAATCAGAAGATAGGGGTGATGACAAACTTCAAGCGATTCAGGAAGCAATACTTGGTGAGCAACCCCTAGAAAGCGCTACAAAGCAGTATCAGGAGGCGCGTCAATCAGTTCAAGCTAATTTAGACAAAGTTAACAATAAACTTGCACAATTACGCTCTCAAGCGGAAATAACTCCCACGCCTGTGAAACCTCTACCGGATGCTCCTCCCACTATTGAAACGTCTAAACAGGGAGAGCAACAGTTACAACAGTCTTTTAAGCAATTACAAAAATTACTGGCTGAATTAGACCTGCGTTTGGGAATTTTACAAGCAGAGCAAGGACAGACGGATACAGCCTTCAAGACTTGGAGCGAATTACAACAACGCTCAGATATTAATTCAGGGTTTGGGGAAACCGCCGCTGTATTGACTGGACTGTGGAGCAATCCTCCCCGTATCCTCCCAAATGCTCAAGAACCAATTCAAAAAAATTTAGAAGGTTGGTTTCGCTCTACTGCTTTGGTTAAGTTATACCAACTCCAGCAACGACAAGATGCGTTATCAGCAGTAAAAGCTGCACAACAAGAATCCTCTGCTCAAGCAGTGCTGAAATTGGCGGTTATTGGCACTATTCCCACTTTGGCAGCTTTAATTGGTCTAATACTGCTGATTTTATTATTTGCTCAATACTTGTTGAAAGGAAAAGCCTCTTTATTAGCTCAAAATGCTGATATCCCTTGGTCAACGCCTTGGGATGGTGAAACGGTTTTGCAGGTTTTTATCATCGGCTTTTTCTTTATGGGGCAAATTTTTGTGCCCTTGGTAATATCATTGCTACCCATCCCGCGTCCCATTGTGGATGTGCGACTTCAGGCGTTTTCTGTGTTGGTTAGTTATTTCTTGGTAGCATTAGGTGCGCTGTTAGTGCTGTATTTCTCTCTCAAGCGCTTTTTTCCACTACCAGAATTCTGGTTTCGCTTCCGTTTTCAAGATAACTGGTTTTTGTGGGGACTGGGAGGCTATTGCACGGCTTTACCTGTAGTTGTGGTGGTATCTTTGATTAATCAACAGCTGTGGCAAGGACAGGGTGGGAGTAATCCTTTGCTACAACTAGCGCTGGAAAGCCAAGATGGTGTTGCACTTGGCATATTTTTCTTTACAGCTGCAATCGCCGCTCCATTTTTTGAAGAAATCCTATTTCGCGGTTTTTTGTTACCCTCTCTAACTCGTTACTTACCCGTGTGGGGATCGATTCTAATCAGTAGTTTGTTGTTTGCGATCGCTCACCTTAGCTTATCGGAAATTCTCCCCCTGACCGCATTGGGTATTGTGTTGGGAGTAGTCTACACGCGATCGCGCAATCTCCTCGCTCCTATGCTCCTCCACAGCCTTTGGAATAGTGGTACACTATTAAGTTTATTTATTTTAGGTAGTAATTGATACAATTATCCTACTGTTGCCAAAAACAAAAAAATCTGATTTTATCTCCATAGGTAGAGACAATTTACTAGTAATAATTGGTTACAAGCATAAATACTAGCTGAAAACCCAATTAAGATAATGGCAAAAGCAAATTAGAGAATACTATTAACATAGAAAACAAACTAACTAGTTAAGCATTTATTCTCATTCGGATAGATTTTAGCCATTTTCGAGATGTTAATTGTCTTCTTGAACCATTTTTAGCTGTCATGAATTGGAATGCAATTCCGGTTTGCGCTCATGGAAGTGGGGATCGGTAACTAAAAAGTGGTTAGTAAAGAGATGGAAGATGCCTTTTGCGCTTCTAGATTCCTACTAGCCACATAGTTGTCTTGTCTATTGATACAATGGCGTTTCACATCCGATCGCAAAAGAATCCGGAAATAATACGGATGGACTTGTAGAAAGTGGTGTAAGTAGCAGCTTTTGCTGATTATTTAAGATTAATTCTGCTCAAGATAAACGCCTGAGCTAAAAATCTGCAAAACTAGCTGCACCTGGGTTTGCGATCGTCAAATCCACCAAAAGTCATCAAGGAGCGCCAGTTCGGCTTATACTGCAAGACATCTTGGCGTCTCCTCTGGAATAGAAGCACGCTGATTTTAATTATTCATTTTGGGACTTACTCATACTGAAAAATTAAAAATTTATTGATTAAGCAAATAGATTTACTTGCTTTCATTACAATAAAGACTTTATTTTTATACTCACTTATCAAGGAGCAGCACTGATATGGCAAATCTCAACCCCAGTCACCCTACCAAACAACTTCTAGCTGGTTACTGTGGCATTATCCTGGGAGCATTTGGGGTTCATAAGTTTATTCTAGGATACGCTTCGGAAGGCTTTATCATGTTAGTGATTTCTGTAGTTGGGGGTTCTTTCACCTATGGGGTTGCCTTGTTAATTATGCAACTTGTAGGTTTAATTGAAGGCATGATCTACTTAAATAAATCCCCTGAAGGATTTGTAAATACCTATTTTGAAAATAAGCAGGGCTGGTTTTAGTACAAGAATAGCCTTCTTACTGGAAGCAGAGGCTAACACACGCTTCCAAGTTTAGGATTGCAGCAAAAGCGTGGGGATAAAGGGTAGCGACAAAAGAAACATCCTTTTTCCCTTCCGCTTCACCCTTTACCTTTAGCAGAAGTTATCCAGCACTTCTACCTCGTAATATTTATTTTTATTGATATGCTCATTTTCAAACCTAAACAGCTTAACTGGGCAATGTTCTTCTTGTTAGGCTTAGGATATTTTAGTGTTATGTCTCATTTAGAAATCAACTATTTCTTAAAAAACCTGATTGCGATCGCGCCAATACAGGTGGTAGCTATTATTTATGTCACTTATCGACGTTGGAACTGTCAACCCCCTGTAGGGGAATTAAAAATTCCAAATTTAAAATTCAAAATTCAGAACCCTACAGAAGATAAATCTGGGAACTGGGAACGTTGAATTAAAGTGCAGCGATAGTCTTGATGCTCAACGAAGTACGAGAAAAAGGAGTCAGAATTCAGAATTCAGGATTCAGAATTTTAAATACTTTATCCATATTCCCGTAACGTCCCGTAGATAAGGGATAGAGTTTTAAGGCGATAATCTTTGAATTCGCTTTCACCCACAAGGGGCAAGATTTAAACCAATATTCATTACCCAGTCGTACTGAATTCTTTTTATAAATTAATAATTTTAATATGGTTGACATTGAGTCATAGTTGCATATTTCGCCTACGCTCGAATTAGAGACGCTTTTAGTCAGGCGTTGAATTTCTGTAGCGAATCTAAACACAAGCCATGCAACTTGTCCCGAAAACTAAGCCAGCCGTAGAACTTGACCCAATCCTAGAGAAGATTATTCTCGATGTTGGGGGTATGAAGTGTGCTGGGTGTGTGAACGCAGTAGAGCGACAGCTGACCCAACATCCAGGAGTCAAGAGTGCCTGTGTGAACCTGGCCACAGAGGTAGCAGTTGTAGAGTCAGAAGTTGGTGCAATAGATGCAGATGCACTGGCACAGCGATTAACAGCCGTTGGATTCCCGACTCAACAGAGAAAAGCTAATGGCACAGTAGCAGGTGAAATATCGACCTTACCAGATCCAGCAGAACGACAACGCCGAGAAATGCGTTCTTCTCTATGGCAGTTAGCGATCGCTGCGGTGTTGCTAATATTGTCGGGAAGTGGACATTTTGGTAATCTTGGTAGCTCAGTGCTGCCTGTGCTAAATAACATCTGGTTTCACTGTGGACTGGCGACAATAGCGCTGTTAATTCCCGGTCGCCCGATTTTAGTAGATGGCTGGCTGGGTTGGCGGCGAAATGCGCCTAACATGAATACCCTGGTGGGATTGGGAACGCTGACAGCCTACATTGCTAGTTTAGTAGCGCTGCTTTTTCCCCAATTGGGTTGGGAATGCTTCTTTGACGAACCAGTAATGATGCTGGGCTTTATTCTTTTAGGAAGGACATTAGAGCAACAAGCTAGAGGTCGCGCAGCTGCTGCATTTAGGAAGTTACTAGCACTCCAGCCACTCTTAGCGCGATTGATTGCCAACCCAGACAAAGCCGGAATGGGTTCTTCTAGTGTTGAGATTCCTGCTGAACAGGTGCGTGTCGGTGAATGCTTACAAGTGCTGCCAGGTGATAAAATCCCCGTTGATGGTGAAGTACTGGTTGGTCAAACAACAGTCGATGAATCAATGCTAACAGGGGAAGCCGTGCCAGTAATCAAAAAACCAGGAGATATGGTAACAGGAGGGACGCTAAATCAATCAGGAGCGATCGCTATTCAGGCAACCCGGACTGGAAGTGATACAACTCTAGCTCAAATTGTCGCCCTAGTAGAAGCCGCCCAAACTCGGAAAGCCCCAGTACAGAAATTAGCAGATACAGTCGCTGGTTACTTTACTTACGGTGTGCTGACAGCATCTGTTTTTACATTTATCTTTTGGTATTTTTTCGGCACTCACATTTGGACTGATATTACCATGTCTGGTGGCATGGAAATGATCGGCCACGCTCACCACTCTTCACTCCCAACTCCCCACTCAGCACTCCTAGTCAGTTTAAAACTAGCGATCGCAGTTATGGTAGTCGCCTGTCCATGTGCTTTGGGACTTGCTACACCAACAGCCATTCTTGTTGGGACTGCTATGGGCGCAGAACGGGGGCTGTTAATCAAAGGTGGCGACGTTTTAGAAAAAATACACCAGTTAAACACCGTAGTATTTGATAAAACTGGCACTCTCACCACAGGTAATCCCATCGTCACAGATTGTCTGTTAATTGAGGAAATGGGGAATGTGGGGCCCCCTCTGGGGATAAGGGGTAATGGGGAACTCGGGGCCCCCTCTGGGGATAAGGGGCAATGGGGAATAGGAAGTAGTGAACCCCACTCCCTACTCCCCACTCGCTACTCCCTAATCCAACTAGCAGCAGCCGTAGAAAGCGGTACTCACCATCCCCTAGCAAAAGCGATTCAGCAAGAAGCACAGCGGCAACAGTTATCTATTCCAGAGGCTGTAGACTTTCACACGGAACCAGGGCTAGGGGTATCTGCTGTAGTAGAGGACACAGTTGTATTGTTGGGTAACTCGGAATGGTTGAGTTGGCACAGCATTGCCATTAACGAAACCGCACAACAGGTAGTAGAGGATTTGGCAACAGATGGTAAAACAGTCGTTTGTGTAGCAATTGGGGGAACTTTAGCCGGACTAATTGGTGTTTCTGATCCCCTCAGATCGGATGCTCGCTCCACCGTAGACGAGTTACGTCAGATGGGCTTACGAGTAATGTTGCTCAGTGGCGATCGCCAAGAAGCAGCTAGCGCCATAGCCAAACAACTAGGATTAGATAGCGCTGATGTAATCGCAGGTGTTCCCCCAGCTAAAAAAGCGGCAGCAATACAGTCTCTCCAGTTAGAAGGGACAAGGGGACAAGGAGACAAGGGGGACAAGGAGACAAGGGGGACAAGGAGACAAGGAGACAAGGGGACAAAGAAAACTCCTAACTCCTCACTCCTAACTCCTAACTCCCTACTTCCCACTCCCCACTCGGTAGTTGCAATGGTAGGAGATGGAATCAACGATGCTCCAGCTTTATCCCAAGCTGATGTAGGAATTGCTTTACACTCCGGGACAGATGTGGCAATGGAAACTGCTGAAATTATCCTAATGCGCGATCGCCTAAACGATGTCGTCGAATCTATTCAGCTTAGTCGCGCCACCTTCAACAAAATCCGCCAAAATTTATTCTGGGCTTTTGCATATAATACACTTGGCATTCCTTTAGCAGCAGGTGTTTTATTCCCTAATCTGGGTTTTGTGCTTAACCCATCTGGTGCTGCTGCATTAATGGCTTTTAGCTCTGTTAGCGTCGTTACCAACTCAATATTATTACGGCGATTCGCTCATCGCCTGTAGAATACTCCTTTACACGTCGAATTTGCCACCACAAATACTTGGTTGTCACCCAATTTTAGATTTTGGATTGACGATAGCGAAGCGTTAGCGAGTCCGCGTTCGCGTAGCGTCTCGTAGAGAGCGTATGCGTGGATTAACCTCTCCTTATAAAGAAGAGGCTTAAATATTGAAAATTTGGGAATTTTCTTTCCGACTTAAGTCGGGGGCTTGAAACCTTTTTTTAAATTCTAGATTTCAATTTAATCCAAAATCCACGCATCTAAAATCTAAAATTGTCTCGGTCAAAACAATTTTCAAAGCTACTAACTTTGGTAAACAAGATTTGGGTGTATCTCAGTTGCTTAGTGGGACTTAGACAAAAAGTAACCATAAAAAAGCCTCAAATCTATATGTAGATAGACTTTCACATCGTTTTGCTTAGTTTAGGGATTTCCAAGGAATAAATTATCCCAAAAAACGAACCACAGAGACGCAGAGAACACAGAGAGGAGAGATTAAGAGGATTTTTGTGCCAGTTTTGGAATATTTTTTTATTTGGAAGTCCCTTATTGATATAGCACAAGCCTTGGTGGTTAGGACATCAAGAGATGATAAAACTTAGACACCAAAAGACTTTTCACCCAGTCCCCAGTCCCTTGCTATATATCTGGGTTTCAAGCATTTTGGAGCATTTGGTGTATTTTCCTTGCCCTGTATGGATTTGAGGCTTGTTTCTGCCTGACAAATGTTTAAGTCCCGTTAGGAAACGCTATAGTCGGGTTTAATACCCCGCTACTGGAGTAGAAGGCCATGTTCTACTTTTTCAAGGTATTATGCAATTTTAAAGCTTATTTAAATTAGCACCACAGACTGATGGTGCGCGAAAATGGCAAGATCCGATACAAAACAAATCTTAATCAATTACAGTTCCACCGATTTGTCAATGGCAGCAGAAACCAATGAAAACCATCTACTGATTATTGAAGACGATCAAGGTCGCAAAGAATTTTCTCTGGAGCACCCCGTCTACTCTATTGGTAGAGACCGCGAATGTAATATCCGTTTAATGTCGCAGTTTGTCTCCCGCCGCCATGCCACATTAGTGAGATTGCCACGAGAGCATAATAGTCATAGCTACTATTACCGGATTGTAGATGGCGATGCCAAAGGTAAGCCTAGTTCCAACGGTTTGATGATTAATGGACGCAAGATACCAGCCCACGATCTCAGAAATGAAGACGAGATCGTTTTTGGGCCTCAAGTACGTGCCATTTATTACCTTTTAAGAAATACTCAGCGTTTAGGACAAACGGATTCGAGTGAGTACGACATTACACTAATAAACCCCGGTATGGCCGAGGATTTAGAGGAATAAGAAAGTGACAAGTTAAAGCTAGAACCAAAATGTCAAGTGGGGTATGGAGATAAGTCCAAAGGATCTCGCTGTTGAGATTTGGGTTGATATTTAGCAATTCCCAAATCTCGATTTTTAGGAGAAGGTAAGATAAGCAATAAAGTCGTGGGAAAGTTCTCGATTATTAAACAGAATAAAGGCGTCAGTCGCCAGAATTCAGAATTGAATTTTGTGCGACTGGTGGATGAATAAACGGGTTTAAAACCCCCTCCAAATCATAGATTTGGTGGTCAACAAGAAAGTCGCGGGTCTGAATCCCTGACTGATTGATTCTGACTCCTGAATTCTGACTTCTGAATTCTTCTTCAAAGGCATGATTAAAATGATAAAATGAGCTCAACAACATCTCAATCGAAATTTTTTCAGTAGACATCTCAAATTCGTTATTCTTCGGTATCAGCTACATCAATTCAAACGGCATAAAATAACTGGCGTTGCCCAGATTTGTTACTTGATACCATTAATCGAGCCAGTCCACAAATATGACAAGTGTTAATACTGCTGCCACCATTAGAGGTAAACCCAGAATCCGGTCGCGTAGTCCCAACTGCTGATCATACGACAGTTGATTGTATACCAGTGGTTTTAATAGCTCCTCCATCCGCATGGCTATCACTTCGTTTTCTGGCGCTGGTATTTTTTTATACTCCTTGTGGTCTGGGTTTGGGACTCTGGGATTTCCGGTCATTTTTCCTTTGATCCACCTGTTGACAAGCTTACATGAATCTGAAGTTGTCACCAATGGTCAGAGACTGGGAATGCCTCTCAAGAGGGCTGCCGCCTCCTAAAATTTGGGAATTTAATAAATTTTTACAAAACCAGACTAACTTACTCTCAAGCAGCAAATAAACAGTCTTAGCAATCGGCTGAAAACTGGCGATTTATCTGCGATACCTTCTCTACGAGACGCTGCGCGTAGCTTGCTTCTCTGTAAGAGTACGGTGAGCTACGCTAACGCAAATTCCAGTAGTATTTCCAGCATCAGGCTGCATATACCTCTATTTCCCCTTGACCCTGCGCCTCAATGCCTTGAAAACACCTTGTAAAAACATCAGTTAATTCTATGAAAAGAATAGAAAAAACCCAATTTCAGTTTTTTGTATTTTGTAACTATTTTTATAAAAATAAGTAATAAAAATTTTTTAATGACTCTTTTTAAAGCTTTTAAAGTCTTTAAGGTTCATAAAAACCCAAATAGACCTAATTAAGCTTTAATTAATCCGATAAAACCGTTTTACAGATTAGGAGCCACTTTCTTTTCTAGGTAATTTGCCCAATAATGACATCAACAGACCTCACGCATCGCCATCTCAGGAAAGGTGAAGGCAAATGTTTGAGCCACAAGTTTGACAAAAAGCTATAAGAGGCAAACAACAGTGAAACTAGCAGTCTACGGAAAAGGTGGTATCGGTAAATCCACAACTAGCTGTAATATATCCGTCGCCCTAGCTAAACGTGGCAAAAAAGTGCTGCAAATTGGTTGCGACCCAAAACATGACAGTACCTTTACCCTGACTGGGTTTTTGATTCCGACAATTATCGACACCCTCCAAGAAAAGGACTATCACTACGAAGATGTCTGGCCGGAAGATGTAATTTATAAAGGCTACGGTGGTGTGGATTGCGTAGAAGCTGGTGGCCCACCTGCGGGTGCTGGATGCGGTGGCTACGTAGTCGGTGAAACCGTGAAATTACTTAAGGAACTCAACGCCTTTGATGAATACGATGTAATTCTCTTTGACGTTCTAGGTGACGTAGTTTGCGGTGGTTTTGCAGCACCACTCAACTATGCAGATTACTGCCTAATCGTTACAGACAACGGCTTTGATGCGTTGTTTGCGGCTAATCGGATTGCTGCTTCAGTCCGCGAAAAAGCAAGAACTCACCCACTGCGTTTAGCTGGGTTAATTGGCAACCGCACCTCCAAGCGCGACTTAATTGAAAAATATATAGAAGCAGTGCCCATGCCAGTTTTGGAAGTTTTACCTTTGATTGAAGATATCCGTGTTTCTCGTGTCAAAGGGAAAACTTTGTTTGAGATGGCAGAGCAAGATCCTTCCCTAGACTATGTTTGCGACTACTATCTCAACATCGCCGACCAAATTCTAGCGCGTCCCGAAGGTGTTGTACCTAATGACTCACCAGATCGGGAGTTGTTCTCTTTGTTATCTGATTTTTATCTAAATCCGGGTAAACCCCAGGTTCCTAATTCAGAAGAGGAACTAGACTTGATGATTGTATAAATCACCAAGTTCTCAGGATGGGGGACAATAACATGGCATTCTTTCACAGCTTTACAGATTCAATAAAACAAAAGTGGTTGCAATTTTTCCAGAATAATCGAGACTGGATTACCCTGCACATGGAAGTGGAATCGGTCTACACCCCTGATGGCGGGAAGCGACCACCTTCTTACCTCATCCTGGGAGTTCTTAACGCCCTAGAGCCAAAGCTAGCGCAGTTAATGTTGCCCTTTGCCAAACTTAATCCTGATGCCGATACCCTAATTGAGGTGTTGGATTTGCACTTTGACCCAGATTTAGCTCTCGGTAATCGCTTCGTCGTCAACCCAGATGTAGAGAAATACGTAGAAGCAGCAACATCTGTCATTGATGAAAAGCCTGAAGATGAAACATTGACACATGCTCATACAAATGGCTTTGTGTCGATGGCGGTAGTTGAAGAGTTCGCAATCGTGGATTCTGAGGATGAAAGCCTGGGAATCAGCGAATTGGAGGAAACCGAAAATGGCTTCGATGATATTTCCTTAACCAACGGACACGACTCAAAAGATGAGTCTCTTCAAAGCTCTAGTTTAGAAGCAGATGAGTTTGGGGAAATTGCCTTCGATACAACAGCTGCAACAGAAGTAAAGCTGGATGAAGACGAGGCGCTTGAAGATAGTCCAGTAGATGAGAATGCGTTTAAAGACGTGTTGTCAGATGTCTGGGGTGATGAAACAGCTTTACAAAAGGCTGAAGAAAATAACGATTTTTTGGGGGAAGAACTGCCAGCAGGCGTTTTTGATGAATCAGAAATTGCCCGTCTCTTCCCCAACGCTTAATTACTAAGTTAGGAGTTAGGAGTTAAGAGTTAGGAGTTAAAAAAGTTGGAGTAAAAAAGTTAGGAAAAAACTTAGGAGTTAAAAAATTTTATAGTTATTAATAAAAACTCCTAACTCCTGTACAGACGCGATTAATCGCGTCTCTACTCCTAACTCCTAACTCCTAACTTCTAACTTTAAATATCAAGGGGAGAAAAAACCAAAATGACTGTCGCTCAACAACCAGAAGCTTTAAACTTTGAGTGTGAAACTGGGAATTACCATACCTTTTGCCCAATTAGCTGCGTGGCGTGGTTATACCAAAAAATTGAAGATAGTTTCTTTTTGGTGATTGGGACAAAAACTTGTGGCTACTTCCTGCAAAATGCGATGGGGGTGATGATTTTTGCTGAACCCCGCTATGCAATGGCAGAGTTGGAAGAGGGCGATATTTCGGCACAGCTGAATGATTATGAAGAGTTAAAGCGGTTGTGCTTGCAAATTAAACGCGATCGCAATCCTAGTGTAATTGTTTGGATTGGTACTTGCACTACCGAAATTATTAAAACCGATTTGGAAGGTTTGGCACCGAAGCTAGAATCTGAAATTGGGATTCCCATCGTTGTAGCGCGGGCAAATGGTCTAGATTACGCCTTCACCCAAGGGGAAGACACAGTATTAGCAGCAATGGCTAACCGTTGTCCTGATAAGGCTCCGGTGGCGGAAACAGAGAAGAACGAGCGTAATGCGATCGCAAAACTGCTCAACTTTGGTAAGAAGAAAGAAGATGTCGCCCAAGATGAATCTGAGTACGTAGATCATCCACCACTGGTTCTCTTTGGCTCCCTTCCCGACCCCGTGGTTACTCAGTTAACCTTGGAACTGAAAAAACAAGGCATCAAAGTTTCCGGCTGGCTACCCGCGAAGCGCTTCACTGAATTGCCAGTACTGGAAGAAGGGTATTATGTTGCTGGTGTCAACCCCTTCCTCAGCCGTACAGCTACCACCTTAATGCGCCGCCGCAAGTGTAAACTCATTGGGGCACCCTTCCCGATTGGCCCCGATGGCACTCGCGCTTGGATTGAGAAAATCTGCTCGGTGTTTGGTATTACTCCCAAGGGTTTGGATGAACGGGAAGCACAAATTTGGGCAGGCTTGGAAGATTACGTGAAACTAATTCGCGGTAAGTCTGTATTCTTTATGGGTGATAACTTGCTGGAAATTTCCCAAGCAAGATTCTTAATCCGTTGTGGGATGACTGTTCACGAAATCGGCATTCCCTACATGGATAAGCGCTATCAAGCTGCTGAGTTGGTGCTGTTGGAGAAAACTTGCCAGGAAATGGGTTCACCCCTACCAAAGATTGTGGAGAAGCCGGATAATTACAATCAACTTCAGCGAATTTATGAGTTGAAACCAGACTTGGTAATTACTGGTATGGCTCACGCGAATCCGTTGGAAGCACGCGGTATTAATACTAAGTGGTCTGTGGAGTTTACTTTTGCTCAAATTCACGGCTTTACGAATGCGCGTGACATTTTAGAGTTGGTGACTCGTCCGTTGCGTCGGAATAATAATTTGAAAGATTTGGGTTGGGATAAGTTGGTGAGAGAAGAAGCGAAAATTTAGATTTGGGTTTGGATTGAGCAACAGCATAATAGTATGTTAAGGGCGAACTTTTGGGTTTGCCTTTTTTTTTACGTAGACGCGGAGCGGCTTGCCGCAGGCTACCGCAGAGGCGCAGAGAAGCAGAGGAAGAGGATAAATGGGGATAATCAAAAATGCTAAAATTTTTATATTACTCTTAGTTTTTTACTTCTTAAGTTAATGGAAATTACCAAATTCTCTCCTCAAGGACAAGTAATTATTCCCCAATCTTTGCGGGAAGCTCATCAATGGGAAGTAGGTCAAGAATTTATTATTATTGATATGGGTGATGGAATTCTTTTAAAGCCTAAGAAACTTTTTCCAGAAACTAAATTAGATCATGTAGCAGGCTGTTTAAAATATCAAGGAAAACCTAAAAATCTTGAGGATATGGACAATGCAATTCGCCAAGGTATAGAGGAATCGTGGCATGATTGCAGTTGATACAAATATAATTGTTAGATTTTTGACTCAGGATGATGAATTACAGTTTCAAAAGAGCAGTGATTCCTAATTTAGATATTGCTTGTACTTCTGTTTGGTAAGATTTAAAACGGTAATGGGTTTCTATCATAGATTCGACCGCTTCCATAACTTTAGGAAGACGTTTATCTGCTTCCTGTTTTAAATCCTTATGATCTGGGCCGAACCAACCTCCTTGAACTTCATCACGAGTTAAAATTGCTGGCGGGAGTGAATCTACCCATTTATATGTAGAATATAACTGAAATCGGAAAGTAATAAAAAACATCTGCTCAAAGCATTAGAAAATGTAGAAGCAAAAAAACTAATTTATTTTGATTTAGATGAATATGAAAAAAGTTATTACCGAACTATTTTTGGAGTCACTACCTGATGCTGAGGTTTTGGCTATGTATGATATGCAAATGGAACCTGAACAGCAAGAAATAAGTTTTGAGCGAGCTGTTAGCGCGTCATCGAGAGGGATAAATAAATGATTTAGAAGTTCGTCAACTAGATGAACTTATGCAAGTCTACCGACGTGGCTTGATAAGTAAAGCCAGAGCATTAAAAGTGGCTGTTGAACGTGGCTTGATATCTCCTCTCAATCAGCGATCTCTATTTTTAATAAATTCAATTAACTAATAGCAAAGTCTGTATATTTTCGTACAGATGGTAATTGAAAGCCTAAAACAATATCCTCTTTCGGGACACCTAATTCAACCAATTCATTAGCAATTCCTATTTCTGTTCCATTTTGCTGAATCCAGATTTTCTCGTTAATAATATCTACATGGAGAACAGGCCCATATATGCGGTCTTGCTCGCGCCAACCTACATAAACTAATTGATAACGCTCGTGTTCTATATCAAAAATTGTCTGCGCTTGAATACGATTATCCCAAACAGTACTAGCGTGTTGTTCCAGCAAATTCTTAATATATTGTCGATATACTTCTAGCTTTGCCATTAGGCGATCGCCTCGTGTTCAATATTATAAATTAGTAAACAGAGCTGATTAGTTTTAATTACAGATTGGATAAATGGAAAGATAAAAAACTTTTTTAACTAAATTTAATATAGTTCTGTTTCTTCTCGCCTGTCTACTTACTCCAGATGCAGAGGAGAAAAGGATTGAATGAACCGCAAATGAAAGAGCGATCGCCCCATTCCCCAATAACTTCGATAAAATCACTATGGTGCTAGTTAACCCTCCCTAAATTTGATGAAAAGCGATTGCTCCCCTTCTCAACTCTCCCTTCAACGTCCTGAACTACTTGCACCAGCAGGTAATTGGGAATGTGCTAAAGCTGCGGTGGAAAATGGGGCAGATGCGATTTACTTCGGTTTGGATCGGTTCAACGCCAGAATGCGGGCAGAAAATTTTACTGAGGCGGACTTACCTCAATTAATGACATTTCTGCACCGTCGCGGCGTAAAGGGTTATGTCACTGTCAACACACTAATATTTTCCAAAGAACTAGCAGAAGCACAGCAATATCTCCGCACAATTATTGCAGCTGGTGTGGATGCGGTAATTGTTCAAGATATTGGTATATGCCGTCTCATCCGTCACCTCTCGCCCGATTTTCCCATCCATGCTTCTACGCAAATGACGATCACCAGTGCGGCTGGGGTAGAATTTGCTAAGTCTCTTGGTTGTCAATTGGTGGTGCTGGCGCGTGAATGTTCTCTCAAAGAAATCAATAAAATACAACAGCAGATTGCCCTACAAGAAACTTCGCTGCCCTTGGAAGTTTTTGTTCACGGTGCTTTGTGCGTAGCGTATTCCGGTCAGTGTTTGACTAGCGAGGCTTTAGGCGGACGTTCTGCTAACCGAGGTGAATGTGCCCAAGCTTGCCGGATGCCCTACGATTTAATCGCCGATGGGGAAGTTGTAAACTTAAAAGAACGCAAATATATACTCAGTCCTCAAGACTTAGCAGGGTTAGATGTTTTGCCCGATTTAGTGAAATCAGGAGTAACTTGTCTCAAAATTGAAGGTCGCCTGAAAGCTCCAGAATATGTTGCTAATGTCACCCGTGTTTATCGGCAAGCTTTGGATAGTGTAATGACTGAATTGCAAAGACCTAACCCCTCTTTGCCTACAAGGGAAGGGGGAAGAGGTCAATCAGACCAAGAACATTACAACCTAGAAATGGCATTTTCTCGCGGACTCTACACGGGCTGGTTTGGCGGGATTAATAATCAGGAACTAGTTCATGCCCGTTTTGGTAAAAAACGTGGGGTTTATTTAGGTGAAGTCAGCCGCATTCACAACGAAGAGGTAACAGTCAAATTGGAAGCGCCTGTAAAACCAGGGGATGGAATTGTATTTGACTGCGGTCATCCAGAGGCGAAGGAAGAAGGCGGGCGAGTTTATGGGGTAGTGTCCAAAGGTAAGGAAAGTGTGCTGACCTTTGGTCGAAATGACTTGAACCTGCGCCGAGTGCATATAGGCGATCGCATTTGGAAAACCAGCGATCCAGAACTCGATAAGCAACTGCGTCAGAGTTTTGCTGGCGATAACCCACAATTTCAGCGTCCGATTGGCTTGGAAGTTTATGGAGAAGCTGGTCAGGCGTTGATTGCGATCGCCCGCGATCAACTCGGTAATATTGTCCAAGTAGAGTCTGCAATTTCCCTAGTGGAAGCACACACCAAACCCCTAGATACAGACCGTTTACAAGAACAATTCGGTCGTCTCGGAAACACACCTTTTTGTTTGGGAACGCTAACCAACCACCTCAGTGGTACTTTTATGCTACCCGTCAGTGAATTGAACCGGATGCGGCGGGAAATCGTAGCACAGTTAGAAGAATTACGAAGTCAACCCAAACGCTGGCAATTACGTTCTAATGTTACCTTCCACAACTTACTCCCCTCCTCATCCCCCTCATCCCCCTCATCCCCCTCTCTCATCGTTCTGGTGCGAAACCTCAAGCAACTGCAAGCCGCACTGCAAGCTGGTGTTGAAACACTCTACTGCGAATTTGAAGATCCCCGCGCCTACCAACAAGCCGTACAGTTAGTACATCAACAACCCCAAACACACAAACAAAAATTTCTCCCTCATCCCCCTCATCTCCCCACTCCCCATTACCCCTTATCCCCAGAGGGGGCCCCACCATCCCCACTCCCCACCATCTGGGTTGCACCACCCCGAATTACCAAACCTGGAGAAAATTGGATTTTGCAGCAAG
Source organism: Nostoc sp. ChiQUE01b (assembly GCF_034531255.1). Classification (NCBI taxonomy): domain Bacteria; kingdom Bacillati; phylum Cyanobacteriota; class Cyanophyceae; order Nostocales; family Nostocaceae; genus Nostoc; species Nostoc sp. ChiQUE01b. The sequence continues at coordinate 40,196 of NZ_JAVRBM010000046.1, forward strand.
TACGTGCCTGTGAAGCAGATGGCTATCTGATACGGAACTATGACCAATTGCAATTCTTTGCAGCAGACCGTTGTATTGGAGATTTTTCGCTCAACGTTGCTAATCCTTTAACAGCAGACTACTTTCAGCAACACTTTGGTTTAGAAAGGCTGACAGCATCCTATGACCTGAATATTACCCAACTACAAGACCTGCTCACCAGTTGTCCACCCCAGTGGTTTGAGGTGACAATCCATCAACATATACCAATGTTCCACATGGAACATTGTGTATTTTGTGCCTTTCTCTCGACGGGTACAGACTACACTAACTGTGGACGACCTTGTGAAAAGCAGGAAGTGAAATTAAAAGACCGTGTAGGCAGCGAACACGTCCTCAAAGCGGATGTAGGTTGCCGCAATACTGTATTTAACGGCACTGCTCAAACCGGAGCCGAGTACGTACAGCGTCTGATAGAACTGGGATTACGTCACTTCCGCATCGAATTTGTGAATGAAACACCAGAGCAAGTGAGTAAAATAATACATCGCTATCATCAACTACTGCAAGGCGAGATTACAGGTTCCCAACTCTGGCGCGAGTTGAAGTTGCAAAATCAACTGGGCGTGACTCGTGGCCCTATGGGAGTGTCAGCACTGCGGTCATAATTGATTTTCTGAACGTCCAGCTTGAAAAATCTGTTCGGCGGTCAAGTTTAATTCTGGGAATATAGGAGATATGATGCGATCGCTTCCCCGAAACAGGTTAACTTGATATTCACCATCCACCAAATAATAAACCGAAATAGTCGGTTGTTTGGGATTACCTATATACCTTCTACCGCCCAAAGCTAAATAGTCAACAATCCAGTATTCAGGAACACCAAAAGTTTCGTAGTCAACCAGCTTGGATGCATAATCATCCCTCCAATTAGTGCTGACGACTTCAATAACTAGGGGAACCGACGCAGCTTGAGTAACCGTTGAGGACTTTTTCCACATCGGTTCTGACGAAAGATTCTTTTGATTTATCACTATAACATCAGGCGAATAACCTGATTCTTTGTCAGGAATCTTAACTAGTGCTTGCTTGGGTATGAGGTATGGGAGTTTTAATCGTTTGAACTCTAAAGTTATTTCACCAGCTAAAAAACCATTAATCTCTTCATGCTCTCCTACTGGCTGCATTTCAACAATTGCTCCATCGTGTAGTTCATAACATCCACCATCTGGCTTCCAATTGAGGAATTCTTCAAAAGCGATCGCTTTTGGTAAAGCTTGAAACATCACACTTACTCCTGATGATGATTCAGAGTTTAGCAAATTACTTGGTGTCACATCACTTGACCCTCAGATCCCCGATTTCTTAAAGAAGTCGGGGATCTAAGCCCACATAAAACCTCGTTAGAGAACGCCAAAATGAGGAATCCGGAAGATTTGGCAAAATTTTGTTTCTATTTTGGAAACAATGTCAATTCAGGTCAATGAACGTTATAAACTCACTTATAGAAAAGCTAAACACAAGTTAGCTAAACTTCAGAAACAATTATGTCGTCGCACCAAAGCAGGAAAGAATCGTGAGAAGATAAAACTCAAGTTAGCTAGATGTCATTATAGAATTAGTAATATCCGATCAGATAATCTACATAAATTAACTACCTATCTTGCTAAGAACCACGGTGAGGTATGGGTGGAAAATTTAAATGTGTCTGGGCTGCTCAAAAATCATAAACTAGCTGGTGCTATTAGTGATTGTGGCTTTTATGAATTTAAGCGCCAACTAGAATATAAAACCCAGTGGTATGGGTCTAAATTATGTTTGGTTGATAGATGGTTCCCATCGAGCCAGCTTTGCTCTAGTTGCGGTGCATCTCAATCAATGCCTTTATGCAAAAGACTTTATGAGTGCAAAGCTTGTAATCTGTCTATTAACCGGGACTTAAACGCGAGTATTAATATTTTAAATTACGCACGGATAGCTCAATCGTGCAAGCCTAGTGATGGCTCACTGCTCCCATGCTCCAAACTAGGAACTGAACTTCAAGACTACATTCATTAGAATTGAGTAAGTTTCAGAGAGCGGAAAGCAACCACAGCATATCAAGGATCACCGCAGACAATCTTCATCAATGGCGACCAAATAATTCGTAATTCGTAATTCGTAATTCGTAATTCATGGTTTCAAGCCCTTGGTACGATAAAGTACAGAGGATCGCAACTTACTTTCAAGTAAATAGAATAATTACAAATAAAGTAACTTTGGCGTCTTCGTGCAAGAGAATAAATATAAAATATGGCGATCGCAATCGATTTTGGTACTAGCAACACAGTCATTGCTCGTTGGAACCCCGTAACCCAGCAGCCAGAAACCCTGACTCTACCAGGTTTATCAATTAAACAAAGTCTCAATCCGCCACTGATTCCCAGCTTGGTTTATGTTGAAGACGCAACCCAAAATCAAGTCTTAGTCGGGCAACAAGTACGCGATCGCGGTTTTGACCTCAAAGGCGAAACGCGATTTTTCCGTAGTTTCAAACGCGGTATTGGTGCAGATATTCAAGGTTTCTTACCCGAATTAGATGGGCAAGTTGTCACCTTTGAACAAGTAGGGCAATGGTTCCTTACTCAAGTAATTGAACAACTAGCACCCTTGGAAGGTGGCTTAGATTCTCTCGTGTTAACCGTACCCGTAGACAGTTTTGAAGCTTATCGTCACTGGTTGGGAAAAGTTTGTCAAGCCCTTCCCGTTGAACAAGTGCGAATGCTGGATGAACCCACAGCTGCCGCCTTGGGTTATGGCTTGGCAGATCAAGAAATTCTCTTGGTGATTGACTTTGGTGGTGGTACTTTGGATTTGTCCCTTGTCCGGTTAGATCGAGGTGTCCAAGCAACCACCAAACCACTCGGATTTATCCTGAAGTGGGGTAATAAGTCTCTAGCTGAAGATTCAAAACAAAAAGTCAAAACTGCCCGTGTACTGGCGAAAGCTGGCCAAAATCTGGGCGGTACTGATATTGATAATTGGTTAGTAGATTACTTTGCCAAAACTCAAGAGTTAGCGGTAAGTCCTTTGACAACACGATTGGCAGAACGGGTAAAAATTCAGCTATCAACTCAAAACCAAGCTAGTGAAGTTTATTTTGATGATGAGACATTTGAAAGCTATGAACTGGAACTAAACCGCGACACTTTTGAAAATATCCTTAAAGAACACGCATTTTTTGAGTTACTAGATGAGTCGATGACAACACTGTTACAGCAAGCAAAACGGCAAGGGATAGAACTTCCAGATATTAATGCAGTTTTGTTAGTTGGTGGCACAGTGCAATTGCCAGCAGTGCAGACATGGATCAAACAGTATTTTGACCCAGAAAAAATCCGTTGCGAACGTCCCTTTGAAGCGATCGCTCAAGGTGCATTACAGTTAGCACAAGGGATACAAATCAAAGACTTTCTGTATCATAGTTATGGTATCCGCTACTGGGATCGTCGCAATCAGCGTCACAAATGGCATTCTTTAATTAAAGCGGGACAAGCATATCCAATGAGTCAGCCAGTGGAATTAGTCTTAGGCGCTTCTGTAGAAAATCAGCCCAGTATTGAACTAATTATAGGAGAATTAGGAGCAGATACAGGTAGTACTGAAGTTTATTTTGATGGCGATCGCTTGATTACTCGCCGTCTCGACAGTAATGAAACCAGCGTCAAACCCCTCAACGATCAAGAAGGCGCGAGGACAATTGCCCAACTGACACCAGCCGGATATCCTGGAAGCGATCGGATCAAAATCCTCTTTCAAGTTGATGAGCAACGCTTTTTGCGAATCACCGTTGAAGACTTGTTAACGAATGACACGCTGTTGGAAAATCAACTTGTGGCACAGTTGAGTTAATTAACTCGTGCTAATTCGCTGATAATGTTAGGTCACACAGAAAAGTCATCGATGGCATCAGCGAAGGGGCTAGGACGGTCTTGGCGGGAGGGTACTTCAAGGATATAGTCTTCCTCAGCAGCTATCTGGCGTAATTCTTTGAAGGCATCAGCTAAAGACATCTTTTCGTGCTGCTTGCGCCAAACTAAGAATTCCTCGAACATCTCAGCCTTCACAACAACCGCTACTAATTGATTCTGGTTGTAGATGCGTTGTGGTTCTTTGGTTACGGCATTAATCAGTTCGGAGAATCTCTGTTTGGCTTCGGCAATTCTCCAGTTCATCAAAGGAAAAATTGCAGATTATTAGACTTCTTGCATAAATCCAAAATAAGAACCCCACCCCGCCTTTAACTTACGTCAAAGTCTCCCCTCCCCGCTTGCTCTTAGGGGCTGGGGGTGGGGTGTTAGGGGACTTTTGCAAGAGGTCTATTGATTACGAATTACCGATTATTTCCGCACCACTACTAAAGTTCCTGTTGAAGCCCAGTTGTAAAGATTACGAGCTTGCTTAACAGGTAAATTTACGCAACCGTGACTAACTGGAGTCCCAAAACGATTATGCCAATAAGCGCCATGAATGGCATACCCTCTGTAGAAATACATTGTGTAAGGAACGTCAGGAATGTTGTAGCCTCTGCCTCGCATCCGGTGAATACGATACTTAGAATTAATCCGAAATCTACCTATGGGTGTAGGAGTCGATCGCTTACCTCCAGAAATGCGGTATGAATGAACAAGTTTATCACCTTGCCATGCACGTAAACGTTGTTCTGACAAATCAATTTCAATCCAGCGAGGTTGGCTAATATTATTAGTGCTGTTTTGATCGACTGAGGTGGCTGTTGCTGTAGTCGAGTTGGGTATACCTGTAAGCGGTGATGACCAAGAGAATAAAGTCACCACCATCAGCGCCACACCTGTACAAAAAGTTCCTGAAGAACGAATCCCACCACGGCGAATCCAAGTTTGCATTATGCCTCATCTTCTAAACTACGCAAAATCATCAAGTAAAGTAATTTTTTGGAAAACTACAAATTTCCAGATCGACTACTTGCTTTCTGTAGAGGATTTACGCAATTCATCCGCTAATGCTTCTCAACACAAGTCCTAAGTTAATCCGCATCCAATTTGCACATTTGTCATTTGTCCATAATTAAATGATGAGTTTTAACTAGTGACTAATGACCAATGACTAATTACAAAGGACATTCTTGACAAAAATCTGTCATTTAAATGCTTAAATACAAACTTTCCCCAAGTTCATATTTACATTTGTAATTTCATAAAGTAATTGTCAGGATTTCCGCTTATTTATTGGGCATAATAGTTGAATGCCCTTTTCTAGATTTTATTTCAAATTCAGTAATTACGACTCCGAAGATTCCCAGCATAAAATCTTGCTGGGAATCACTTAATTGTCTTGATTTGTTGTTATTTATGATTTTAACTAAATTGCCTTTTGGCTGCTTCACCTATTATTTATGAATGACTATTGGTGTCCCTACCGATGCCCACTTGAATAGCCATTTTGCATGTTTAGGCGCGATATTCACACAGCCGTGGCTCACTGGAGTACCAAATCTCTTATGCCAATAAGCTCCATGAATAGCGTAATTACCTTGGTAAAACATTGCATAAGGAACGTTGGGAACATTGTAGTCTTCTCCCTGCATCCGCGTAGTTTTAAACTTGGATTGAACCTTAAAAGTACCAACAAGAGTAGGAGTGGCTTTTTTGCCAGAGGAAATAGCACTTCCATAAACAACTTTGTCACCTTGCCAAGCTATTAATCGTTGCTTTGAAAGGTTAATTTGAATCCAGCGCTGATCTGATTGTTGTAATGTCTGGATTTTTTGTGCAATCACTTGATTTTTGGAATTCGCCCAAACTTCACTGGTTCCAGTAGTAGTAAAAACACTTAAGGACAGTGCTGTACCAGTGAGGATTATTTGTAGGCGACGCACCCACTCAGGAGAAATTTGTCTTTTCATTTTAGATACACTCACACTCAAATTATCGGGTCTAGAGAAACCCATCGGTTTTCACCTTTATTTCCCTATCTATTACTTTAATAGACGTGAATTTTGATGATTTGATTCTAAGTTAACCTAACTGTTGCATTAGATTTTTTGCCTGAGTTGCGATCGCTGACCAATTTCCCTCTGTGACAAGCTTTTGGGGAAATAATTCTCCGCTCAAACCGACAGCGATCGCTCCAGCTTGCAAAAATTCTTTGGCATTTTCTAGAGTCACGCCGCCAGTAGGAATTAAAGGAATCTCACCCAGCGGCCCTTGCAAACTTTTGATATAACTAGTCCCTCCCACTGCCTGCACAGGAAACACTTTTACACAACTAGCACCCTGACTCCAGGCGGTAACAATTTCTGTAGGAGTCAGCGCTCCTGGTATGATAGGCACATTTTTTTCTTGTGCTGCTTGAATCATTGCCGAATCAACGTGGGGTGTGAAGAGGAATTGCGCCCCAGATGCGATCGCTTCTTGTAGCTGCTGCACATTAAATAGCGTACCAGTGCCAACGATACAGGCTGGTAATTCCGAACGTAATTGACTGATTAATTCCCCAGCGCGATCGCTATTCCAGGTAATCTCAATTAGCTGCATTCCCCCAGATGCTACAGCCATTGCCATTTGTTGTCCCATTTCGATTTGAGGAGCACGGATAACTGCGATCGCTCGGTGTTTTTGCAACTGTGATAACCAAATTTCATTAGGCATTGTAAAAGGGACTGGGGAAGGTGGGGCCCCCTCTGGGGATAAGGGGTAATGGGGATTAGGAACTGGGTGTAAAATCGCTCATATTATGGTGGTTGCTCATTACCCTCCACATTTTTAATGCTAATGCCCAATACCCTATTCCCAATTCCTAATGCTCTTAAAACTTGCTTATTGCATCAAGCTATGAGATATTACATATAAATAACATAAAGTCTATCGTATTACCGTAGTTTAAAATTCATGCCTCAGTATTTGGGTCTAAAGGAGTAATTAAAATGACAATTGCACAACAAAACACAGCAGCATCCTTACCAATCACTATTTACGATTCTGAAAGCGCTAATATAACTAACTTATGGAAGCTTGTGCGACTAGGTGCAAATGACTTTAGGTGGCGCACTAAGGCATATACAACGATTCTGGGCGTTATGCTGCTAACCTTAGTAAGTCTGATTTTTCTAAGTATTCATTGGTATTACCGCAGACTGTTCCTATTTCTCAGTCATCAAGTTATTGGTAGCGATCGTAGGATAAGCAATTAAACCAATTCGCAATTCGCAATTCGCAATTACGTTTTGTAACGGGGATTTAACCCCGACACAAAACCTGCTGTCTATAGAAGAGACAGGGGACTTAAACCCCCAAACTTTGTTAAAAACAGGATTTATGCAAGATGTGCCTGAAAACCTGATTATTGCGTAGCGGTAATTCATGAATTACCGCTACTTTCGTTATGTTTTGCGTAAGTCCTAAAAAATTAAAAACTAGACATGAACTTGCAAAAGGATAGGCGATCGTCTCAATCGCCTAATCTTGCTTGCTTTACATTACTTTAGAGACAGTCTCTAAAAACTCAGCTTAATTCTTCTAGTAGAGGAGAGAGCTAATTAAAAATGCATATACTGCAATTACCAAGCAATAGTTTGTATAAGCCCCTAGTTAAAGACCTACTAGGAGCTTTTTTTAATTGACTATCTACCTCAAATGGGTCATATATAGCAATACGGTTCAGTTAAGGAAATTTATCCGTTGAGGCAGGCAGGGGGAGCAGGGGATGCAGGGGAAGCAGGGGGAGAAAAAAAAGCTTATCTGAACCGTATTGTCATATATAGGACTAATATTTGATTTTTGCGAAGCTAGGTACACCTTTATTCCTTCTTCCCAGTCCCCAGTCCCCATTACCCCTTATCCCCTTCAGGGGCCCCACCTTCCCCAGTCTCTACGAGTAATTCTCCGAATCAAATCGGATTGCTATAGCATTGGTCAGACAGCTTAAGACATTGGCAAATCCTTAGAGAGCGGCTTATCCATAGCCGACTTGTCCTAAGCAGGATAGTAGCCGCAATATATTAAAAAATTTAGTAGCAATTAAACTATTCCTAATGGATATTCATAATTAATTCTGATGGTAGATTAAGTCACAAATGAAGATAGTTAATATATGCATGTAAGTCAAAAACGTTTACCAACTTAACAACAATGAATATTCTTGCTTGGATTGTTTTAGGTCTAATTGCTGGTGCGATCGCGAAAGCTATCTACCCTGGTCATCAAGGTGGCGGAATTCTAGGAACCATTTTGTTAGGAATCATTGGTGCTTTTGTTGGCGGTAGTTTAGGTGTATTTTTCAGTACGGGAACTTTAGCCCTAGCCGCTCCTAGTCTCAGTATTCCAGGTATTGCGGTAGCAGTTCTTGGTGCAATTGTTGCAGTTTTCTTGTGGAATTTATTAACCAACCGCAGCGCTGTATAAAAATTTGCGGTCAATCAATGACAAAGATTTAGCAAATTCATTTAACTATTTTTAACTGTGAATTAAATTAAAAAAATAGCGCCACCAGAATGACAGGAAGGCGTTATTTTTTTGATCATTTTGCAAAAAAATATTAAAATTAGCCTTAGTTTAATTAAATATAGCAAGGGACTGGGGACTGGGGATGGTGGGGTCCCCTCTGGGGATAAGGGGTAATGGGGACTGGGTGAAAAGTCTCTTTGTGTCTAGGTTTCATTATCTGTTAATGTCTTAACCACGTTGGCTGTTGCTATAACCCTCTTCTGTCACTCTCCGGGAGGGCAATCGCTAGAAGCCTTATGAGACAATCAATACAAGCTATACTATTAGAAAAAAATTGGTCTTGTATTTGTTATTAGAAAAGAATCGCGCGATGCCTGCGGTAAATGCTAGCCTACGCTTCATATACAAAAGCTCTAGAATTCATAAATGGCAAAAGTTTTCGGAGAGTGACAGAAGCGGGATAATCAAGCGGACATGATATTACCTACTTACAAAATCATCAAAATATTCTCTTAAATTTAATTATGTCAATGTCATTATTGAGCGATAATCTACATTACCAAATGTCAGCGCAAAATTTGACTTTGGGTTATGATAATATAAATGTTATTAAGAATTTAGATTTAGATATACCACGAGGAAAAATAACTGCTTTAGTTGGTGCAAATGGTTGTGGGAAATCCACTTTATTACGGGGTTTAGCAAGATTACTAAAACCTCGTGTTGGCACAATTTATTTAGATACAACAGATGTATTTAAGCTATCAACAAAAGATGTTGCTAAAAAATTAGGAATTCTTACCCAAGGCCCCGTTGCCCCAGAAGGATTAACCGTTCGAGATTTGGTAGCTTGTGGAAGGTTTCCTTATCAAAAATGGTTGCAGCAGTGGACAAAAGAAGATGAAAAATTAGTAGAACAAGCGTTAGAAATTACTGGGATTAAATACTTGGCAGAACGCGAGTTAGATACTCTCTCTGGTGGACAGCGACAACGTGCTTGGATTGCAATGGCATTAGCTCAAGATACGGATATTTTATTGTTAGATGAACCAACTACTTTTTTAGATTTGGCGCACCAAATAGAAGTTTTAGATTTACTGTATGATTTGAATCAAAACCAGCAACGAACGATTGTCATGGTGTTACATGATTTGAATCATGCCTGTCGTTATGCTGATTATTTGGTAACGGTGAAAGAAGGTCAAATTTTTACTGTTGGCGAACCTAATTTGGTGATCACTGAGAAGATGGTAAGGGAGGTGTTTGGATTGGAATGTCGGGTTATCCCAGACCCGGTTTCTGGTACACCGATGTGTATACCAGTGGGAAGAAAGGGGAGAAAATAGAAAATTTTCAGTTACCCTCAAAGCTGACACGATTGATAATGAAGGTAGGCGTTATCTTTATAAAATTTATGTTTTTAACTTGGTTAGACAGTAACTCTTGGCTGCTGGAAATTGGTAATAAAAGAATATTAATTGACCCTTGGCTGGTTGGTTCGTTAATTTTCAGCAATTTGGATTGGTTGTTTAAAGGTTCGCGATCGCAAAATCGCCCAATCCCAGATAATATTGATTTGATCCTGCTATCTCAGGGTTTAGAAGACCACGCTCACCCACCAACGCTCAAGCTGTTAGATCGCAGCATCAAGGTTATAGCTTCTCCCAATGCAGCTAAGGTAGTGCAGCAGTTAGGCTACACCCAATTAACAGTATTAGCTCATGGTGAAACTTTCACTTTAAATAATCAAATTGAAATCAAGGCTTTCCCCGGCTCTCCAATTGGCCCCACTTTGGTAGAAAATAGTTATCTCCTCAAAGAATTGGAGAGTGGTTTAACTGTATACTACGAGCCTCACGGGTATCATTCCCCAGAACTTCAGCAAGCTACACCTATCGATGTAGTGATTACACCGTTTATTGATATGACACTACCTTTGCTTGGGTCGATTATTAAAGGACAAAATAGTGCTTTAGAAGTCGTAAAATCATTACAGCCTCAAGTAATAATACCTACAGCGGCTGGTGGAGATGTGGCGTTTGAGGGATTGTTGATGAAATTGATTCAGACTAAAGGAACTGCTGAGGAATTTCGCTTGTTACTTGAGAAAAACAATCTTGCGACGAAGGTACTTGAGCCAAAACCAGGCGATCGCTTTGAATTACCATTAGAAAAACGAGCATTAGCAATCTAAGTCACAAACATGCTAACCCTGGATTTTTCCAATTCAGGGTAAAAAAATTTAAAAATTCCGGCGTTGCATAATGGCGGTATGAATCATTGCAAAACTGGAACATCCCAAAATTTTAGATAGTGAAGTAACAATCGAATTGAGTATCTCAGCATTTGTGCTGATTTGGAATAACATAGCGTCTTACGATGCAACCCTTGCAGGTAGTGTCGCAACCGGGTATTTTCACCCTCAACCCGCGTCATGTAAATCTTGCTCACAATCTGGTCGCCCTCTGGAATCAAGCCTGGATAGACCAACCATCCATCTGTGATCTAAAAATAGCACTGCCAAGTGCCCACGATATCCCATAACGGTTGAAAGGTTTCGGCGCTATGGTCGCCCAAGACCCAGGCTAAAATACCTTGTGTGAAGTGGTTCACTGCTGTCCAAAGCCAGATTTTGTTTTTTTTGAGCCGACGAATGTTTCTAGTTCATCAAGTTCACCAACTTCTGGAATTGTCTGTAGGTCGTAGGCATCAGGCAGTAGTTCTCCGACAAGTTTTACCCAAGTAATCAACGTCGTGTGATGCACACCTTTGACCCGTTCTATCCCACGAAATCCCATACCATTAAGATACATTTTCAGGCATTCCCGTTTCACTTCATCACTGTATCCTTGGGGTGGTTCGTAGCGATCAATGAATTGGCGTTAGCGGAGCGGGGCGGAACGCACTTCGCAATCACAGCAAATGTGATTCTTTACCTCTTTTTTTTCCGTTCTTACGGATACGGGACGACCCACAACGCGGACATTCCATCCAGTTTCACCTCAATTCATACCGCCATTATGCAACGCCAAAATTCCCTATAAAACACCTGCCTTAACAAGAGTTAGTCTGAATTTAATGCCGAAATTTTATTTACATTATTTGGTACATAAACCTCTCTGATGGGAAAAGGAATTTGAATTCCTGTTTGCTGATAGCGTTTGTGTAATTTCTTAACAAAAAGATGTTTACCCATACGCTGATCGAAGTATTCATTTACCCGCATATAAAGCGTAAAATCTATACTAAAATCATTAAAAGTATGAAATCTGATATATGGTTCATTTTCTTTTAATTCCGGTGCAATTTCTTGCATGACTTCTTTGGCAACTTCTACAGTCACTTTTTCAACTTGTTCCAAATCGCTATCATAACTTACACCTACATCCATTGTTAAAGTAATTTCCTTGGCGGGTAAATGATAGTTTATGAAAATTGCAGAAGACAACTTAGAATTAGGAACAATGACTACATTATTGGAAATTTCTTTAATTGTGGTATTCCGCCAAGAAATATCTATAACATATCCCTCATGTCCAGCATCTAATTTCACATAGTCTCCAGTTCTAACTTGCTTAGAAATAATTAAGTAAAAACCAGAAAATAGATTTGCAAGTGTGTCTTGAAGTGCCAAACCAACCGCTAAACCACCAATACCTAAAGTCGTGACTATCGGTGTAATTTGAACACCCACTGTTTGCAAGATGATTAATGTTCCCAAAAGGAAAACAGTAGCCTTGGCAAGGTTAGAAATTAGTGATGTAGGAACCCCTTCTGCTCTGCGAATATATAAATTAACAAAACCAGCAGTCAATTTGGCCAAGACTAAAGTTATTGAAAACAGAAATGCCATCGTCAGAATTTTTTGCAGTACGATGGCAACATTTGGCTTCAGGGGAGAACTCAGAACTGCCCAAAAAAAACCGCCAATGACAAACCAAAGAAAAGTCATCCGGTGTAGAGAGTGAAATATAATTCTACTCCCGGCAATTCGTTTATTATTAACAAATGTTTCTAGTTTTTTGAAAATAACTTTTTCACCGACTATTCCAGCCAGAAAGCCAGATAGAATAAACACTATCGGCGTAATCCATTCCATCATATCAATTTTAAATTTGGAATTTTAGATTTACAAGAGCAGCATTTTGGCTGTGATTATGGCTAAATCTTACCTTGTTATTTGCCGGATTACCTGCTTGAGATTTTCTGGACTATGGACTTGCCAATTATTTACCACTCAGATTACATTGCTCCCTTACCAGAAGGACATCGCTTCCCGATGTCTAAGTTCCGACAACTTTACGAATTGCTGTTAGCTGATGGTGTAGCTAATCAAGAACAATTTTATACCCCCGAACGTCCGCCCTTAGAATTGGTAGAGTTAGTCCACACTCCAAACTACGTTCAAGCTTACTGTAAAGGAACCCTAGAGGCCAAAGCACAGCGACGTATTGGTTTGCCTTGGAGTCCGGCATTAGCAAATCGTACCTGTGTAGCTGTAGGTGGTACAATACTCACTGCAAAATTAGCACTAAGTCAGGGTTTAGCTTGTAATACGGCTGGTGGAACTCATCATGCTTTTCCTAGTTATGGATCTGGTTTTTGTATTTTCAACGATATAGCGATCGCTTGTCGCGTTTTACAAAAATTCGGACTCGTTCAAAAAATCCTAATTGTCGATTTGGATGTCCACCAAGGAGACGGTACAGCTTTTATTTTTCAAGATGACGACAGTGTTTTTACTTTCTCCATGCACTGCGAAGTGAATTTCCCCGGTACTAAACAAAACAGCGATTTGGATGTTCCTTTGCCGGTGGGAATGGAAGATGACGCTTATTTGCAAACCTTGGCGAATTACTTATCAGATTTATTGTTTAAAGTCAAGCCAGACTTAGTATTTTATGATGCTGGTGTTGACCCTCATATAGGCGATCGCTTGGGCAAATTAGCCCTTACAGATGCTGGCATTTTTCGCCGGGAAATGCAGGTTTTGAGTACCTGTATGAGTAGCGGTTATCCCGTCGCCTGCGTCATTGGTGGTGGTTATGCTGATGACATGAAATCTTTAGTTTGGCGACACTCCTTGCTGCATCGCGCCGCTAGTGAAGTTTATCAGCAGTATAAACTTTGATACACCTGCTTGAGTTTTTTTGATTAATTTATTCTTTGAAAGTTCCTTAGATGAGCAAATTTAGAAAAGCAATAGCAGCAATAATATTGAGTTCATTGTTAGGAATTCCGTTTGCTATATTATCGTTATGGTATCAAAATCCTCCTGATTGTGAGCGATTCTGCTTCAGTGAACCATGTCCTCTCAATGCCTGTATAGGTGGTAATTCCTTAACAGCTGGGTTTCCATTCCCAATAGTGTATGACGATAATGCTGGCTCACCTGTACATGGTTGGGGGAGAATCGGAGTTGAAGATTTCCAAAATATAAATATTGGGGCATTTTTATTAGATACTTTGTTTTACGGTGTCACAATAATCATTCTTTTTGCGATTACAAAAATAATTTTTAAATCAGTAAAATATTCAAGACGGTTGGGCTAATAAGGACAAGGGCAATAGTCGATGAACAGCGGCAAACTCAGAATCTACGAACTAGCAAAAGAATTGAATTTGGATAGCAAGAAGCTATTAGTAATTTGTGAAAAACTCAAAATTGCAGTCAAAAGCCATACTAGTGCAATCTCAGAATCCGATGCAGAACGCATTCGTATAGCAATAAATAAACTAACAGCAAAATCCTCGAAAATTAAAACACACTCTGAAGATTGGGGCTATATGTTTATAGCTTCATCAATTGATAGCTTTATCCGCCATCTTGAAGGTGAAACTGCTCTGAAATCATATCCTGAATTTAGAGAGCGGCGCGATCGTGCCAATGAGTTAATGTTGGAATGTGTGGGTAAAAAACCTTCTCTGTTTTATGTGCGTCGCATGGGTGCAGGGAAAGAGGCAAGAGAGGAAATTTGGGATTTGACAATAGCAACAGACTCCGATGATTTTCAGTTACCTACAAGACTTGAGAAGCTCAAAAAAACATTAGGATTTAGAGCAGCTGTACCAAAAGATGGACGCGGCGGTTTAAAAATACTTTCGGCTCAGTTATTACAACCCTCACGGGGACACGCCGATAGCTATGCTATATCTTGTCGCTTGCGCTTGCTGCCTAATCATCAGCATCATCTCGACATTCCGCCGACGACATTGAAACGCATCGCAACCGCGCCAGTTTGTGGCGACCATGTGCCTACAGAAGATCAGCTGAAAGCTTGGAAAGCGTTTTTGCAAATTGAAGAAAAAATCGCTAAAGCGCGTCAATTTTGTGTGCGTTACGTAGGTCATAACTATAACTTTAAAAGGCGGATTAGTTTTGAAATTGATGTAGCCTCAGCCACCCTTGACGGTTTTTATCAAAATTCCCTCGATGTAGAAAACTTCTGGGAACGAGCAAGACGCATAAAAAACGAAGATTTAAAGCTTTTTGAAACTGCTCCCGTTGGCAAAAATTGGATTAGCGGTCGTCAATTAGGGACTGTTGAAGAAGTTGACCCCAACCGTTGTATCATCAGCCTCAGATTAGAACGCGACTTAGCTGAATTCATGGCAACCGAGCGTTATAAGTTACCAGATACAGGATTTTTGTGTTTTGAGGCAGTTGGTGATATTCAGCAGATTCAGCGCAAGAAAAAAGCTTTGGATGATTTGAATAATGGTTACACCCAAAATCCATATTTGGGCAACTTTTTATTCGATGCTTCTCAGGCTAGACAAATCAAAACAACTATCGAACTTCAACCACAAGATTTGTTATTATCTTCTGCAAATCCTGGTCAGAAAGCAGCAGTAGAAAAGGTACTTGCCGCGAAGGATATTGTTCTCATCCAAGGGCCACCAGGTACTGGGAAAACTACCGTAATTGCCGAGATTTGCTATCAAATTGCGCTTCGCGGTGGACGAACTCTAATCGCATCTCAAGCCAATTTAGCAGTAGATAACGCCCTAAGTCGATTAGTTCATAACCCAGTGATTCGGGCTGTACGCAAGGGGAGAGCCGAAAAAGTTGGGGAAGAAGGACAGCCTTTTCTAGAAGACCAAGTGATTGGCAAATGGTTAGAAAATACTGCCACTGACTGTGAAACTAATCTGACTCAACGGCTGGAGAATATCAAAAATTTCAGTCAATTACTGGCATCATTACAAAGATTCACAGCCTACTTCCAAGCAGAGGAAGAATTTAATCAGCAACATACTAAATTCAATAAAAATAAGGTAAAGCTAGAGGTAAACTTTCAAAATCAAGAAAAATCTTACAACGAAACTGTAGAAAAACATAACGAGGTTGAATCACTAATTGCAAAATTAAAAAATATATTAAATACTGCACCAAATATCAACTGGGAAGCTTCAGAAGTTACAGATTTTTTGCCAATTCTTAAGCCCTACACAGAAGGTAACAGTTTAGTAGAAGAATTTTTAGCAAATGTTCGTCAAACCATCAAATATACTGATGAACTTGGCTTTGTGCGTCCGGCGCTTGGTGCTTTTGGTTTAGCGGCTTGGTTGCGTGAAACTGTAACAAGAGAAATTTCTGGATTTAAAACTTCTTTGACTTATGCTCAAGAGGCAAGTAAAGCCATCTTAGAAGTTGCAGCATCAGTGGAGGTTGTCAAACAAAATTTCGCCTCGTTAAATCAGTTACAACCAGATTATCAGCAATATCTTACTAAATTGCAAAACATACAACAAACAATCCAGATATGGCAAAACCGCCAACGGGAAATAGATTATATTATCTCAGCAGTTAAGGAATGGAAATATACAGCACCTTCTCATCTCTATCAAACTTTAAAAGAATGTCATCAATCAGGTTTACCACTCACAGAAAATTTAGTTGACTTGCCGCTAGGTTTGTTGATGTTTGCTAATACATTAAAACTACCAATAGTACCAAATATTTATAAAATTAACCTACCTGAATGGGAAGTATTAGCAAAGGCGATCGCTTATGAAATAGACGGGGGTTTTATTGACAGACGGGGTAAACAGCATAATTTTAGCTATTTTTTACAAGAAAATTTTAGTCAGATTCCAATGGTGCTATCAAAGAGCGATCGCACTCAATGGCAAGAAACCTATCAACAGTTTAACAATTATCAGCTACTCAACCCCAAACAGCGAAAATTACTAGTTGAAAATACTCAAGTTTTTTTAATTAGAATGCAACGGAGTTATAGTGCATCATGGGAATGGAATAACATTGACTCTACTCTCACCTGCATTACACAAGAATTGCTAGATACTATTCTTGTAAATGCGCGTCAATGTGTTTTAAAAGTCAAAACGGAAACAGATCGACAACTTCAGTCGCTGCAACGACAACTAAATGAACTTCAAAAAAACGAAGTTAGCCAACAGCAAATATCGATTACTCAAGCTGAGGTAGAAAAAGCACAGCAGGATGCTAACTTCCAACTTGGACAGGTGATTAATATCTTACAAGAACTTAATCAACAAACAAATATACCTGCTCAATTACGTATTCTAGTTGAAAAATATCTGGCAACACAATCAAATATTTGGGAGCAACCCCAAGAGTTTACAAATCAAGTAAATTACTGGGAAACTTGCATCACTCAGCTTGAAGCTTTAATTTCATTATTAAAACCTTTTGCTGTGCTAGATACAATTAAACATTCTCTAAATGAGGATTTATTAAAGCTACAAGAAGAAACTGAAACTTCTTTACAGGAAGTTCAAAAACTACAAATAAATCTACGCGAACTAGAACAAAAATCACAACCACAGCCATCAAGAAACTTAAGAGAAGAACGAAACTGGTGGTTGAGAGAATGGCAAACTATACCTGATAAATTTAAACCAGAAAATTCTCAAGCCGACTTGTTTAGTATAGAGTTTTTACGCAAAGTCAATATTCAGTTTGAATCTTGGCAGCAACAACTTCAAAAAGACAAAACTTATCTGAATAAATATCAGAGTTTTGTACAAGATTGGATCGGGAAGTTAAGACAGCCAAATGAGCGCGACCGCGACGATTTAAGGCGGATTTATTTAGATAATGCTAATGTTGTTGGTATTACCTGTGTTCAAGCTGCAAATAGAGGTTTTTCTGAAGAATTCAAATCCTTTGATGTCGTCATTATTGATGAAGTTAGTAAGTGTACTCCACCAGAGTTACTAATCCCAGCTTTGAAAGGTAAAAAGTTAGTCATGGTAGGCGATCATCGGCAATTACCACCTATGCTTGATACTAGCACTTTAGAAGAAGTTGCTCAAACAATTGGCAATACACGAGACGAACTACAATTCTTAGAAGAATCACTATTTAAAAGTCAGTTTGAATCTGCTGATGAAAGCATCAAACAAATGCTAACTACACAGTATCGAATGCACCCATTTATTATGGGCGCAATCAATCAATTTTATGACGGTAAACTAGAATCTGGTATTTTGGAGCCAGATACAAAACGCGCGCATCATTTAGCAAACGAAATTATCCAAGAATCTCAGCATCTTATCTGGGTAAAAACGCCTATAGAAAATCAGTTTTTAGAGCAACGAAACGGAACTTCTTACTTTAATACTCCAGAAATTGATGCGATTGAACGTTTGTGTCATCAGTTTGAGAATACTTGGGCTTCTAAAGTTGCAAATGGTGAGCCAAAAAAAGAAATTGCCGTTATTACATTTTATGGCGCTCAATTAAGAAAAATTGATGAACGTCTACAATCTGAGCTTTTTCCTTCGCTAGAAATTCGTACTGGTACAGTAGACAGATTTCAAGGTATGGAAAGACCTGTTGTAATTGTGAGTATGGTTCGCAACAATAGTAAAGGAGATGTGGGATTTGCTAAGAAACCAGAACGGGTAAATGTTGCATTTTCCCGCGCTCAAGAACTGCTGATAATTGTGGGTTGTCATAATTTATTTACCCATCAATCAGGTAAAGTCGGAAGTATGTATTCGGAAGTTTCAAATATTGTAAGTCTTCATGAAGGTTTCGTTGATGTTTCTCGCCTCTTCAGCTAAACCTATTGATGGCAATCTTAATAATTGTATAGAAGAAATTGAAGCTATCTACTCGGCAAATTACCCTGTGTCAGTAGATATTAAGCTGTTACGCATTTAATTTGTATATTTAATCGTGTTCGCGCAGCGTCTCCTTCAGGAGAAGGTTGTCATTGGTCATTGGTCATTAGTCATTTGTATTTCAAAGGACAGATGACTAATGACAAAGGACGATCTAAATGCAAAGATGTACAATCTAGACGCGCATCAGCTTATCCAGTCATCTGCATCATTTGTGGCAGTTATACTGATGAAATCAAGTCCCTTAGATGGCGTCATTTCTTCCTAAAATTCCAGCAATAGAGAATTAAATTTTTTCCTCTTGCCCTTGCCAGCAATCTCATTCTCTCTTTCCACTTGATGAAATCCGATGCATTTCTGGAAAAGAGATTGTGGCATGTGTAGTCTAAAGCAAATATCACTTGATGCTCAATTTAGCTCAAGGGGGTTTCTATGATCGACCGCTTTGTAAATCTAATTTTTATCGATTCCTTCGCCCTAGCAATCAACTTGACGTTTGGTACATTGCTTCGTACTAAAATCTGCAATTATTCATGGGATGGAGTTGTAAGTGATGAGCTTTCAACACCAGAAAGTATTGTTAATTCTTCTGAATCACCACCATCATTGGAGAAGGTAGATACAAGCACTCGGATTTCATAAAGCCTGCCTGCTATTGTTGTCGAATTACTTTAGTTGAGGTTTCACGTAATTTGTAAAGATTATTGAAACTTCATCTTTGCTATATCAAAAAAGCCTGAAAATAACATTACTTTCAGGCTCCTCATGAAGCTTGGCAGGCTTTCACGAATTGTGTATGCATATTTGCTAGTTTTTTCTCCCTGTATATACTTATTTGGAAAATTATTCAGATGACAGAACCTAACAATAACTTCAATGAAGCGACAGTTGTTCCTGACATTTATCTTGAACAGAACTTCTATACAAGTGACTCAGTTAGTCCAACTGATTTGGATGATTACTACAAGTTTTATACCCTCTATGGGCCGTCAACTCTCTACGCCCCTCTGAATGGCTTGTCAGCCGATGCCGACATCTATCTCTACGATCAAAACCAGAACTTAGTTGCCAGTAGTACCCTCAGCAGTAACCAGAGCGAGACGATCAACGCTTCGCTACAAGGCAATCAGTACTATTACATTAAGGTACATAGCTACAACGCATCGAATACGACGAACTATGGGCTGTACCTATACAACGACTATTCTGGCCCAACCTTAGCAACAGCAAGGGATATCGGCACCAGTTGGGGTCAAAGCAGCAGTAAGTATTTGGCTTATAACAAGATTGGCTGGCAAGACTATCTCGATTATCGCGATAACGTCGATGTCGTGAAGTTTACGATGGAAGCTCCTGGCACTATCAGTCTGCGGATGAAAGACTTCACCTATACTGGTGGGTTGCAAGCCAGGATGCAATTGCTCGACTCCAGTGGCAACGTACTCCAA
The DNA here is from genome assembly GCF_034531255.1 of Nostoc sp. ChiQUE01b. Classification (NCBI taxonomy): domain Bacteria; kingdom Bacillati; phylum Cyanobacteriota; class Cyanophyceae; order Nostocales; family Nostocaceae; genus Nostoc; species Nostoc sp. ChiQUE01b. Next base: position 60,201 of record NZ_JAVRBM010000046.1, read on the forward strand.
ACGGTCTCCGGTACGGTGGGCAACGGTCTCAATGTCGATCGCTACTCTGCCCCTGCTGGCATTTACTATGTTAAGTACACCCAGACTTACGGCTCCGACCCGTACACTCTCCGCATCGTCACTGATTACGCGGGTGACGTTACTGGCACAGCACGAGACTTAGGCAACCTCAGCGGCACTAGTCGTCGCTTGTACGACATGGTAGGAGGCCCATCTGGGCCAACCTATGAAGATGCTAACGACCTTTACAAATTCACCCTGGATAAAACATCACCGATCGATTTACGGTTGGACATCGATACCTTTGCCTTCCCAACTCCAACCTTCGATGCCGATTTACGCCTCGCTCGGGACACAAATAACGACGGGTTTATTTCCTCTGGAGAAGTCTTCCTCTCATCCTCAAACCCAGGAGACGATCAGCTCTCAACCACATTAGGGGCAGGTACTTATTACGTTCAAGTGGTGCCAAATGGAGCTTATACCAACTATCAGCTCGATCTAGATTCAGACTTCGATGCTGTTAACAGCGATCCACAGCCGTATAACAATCTATCAAAGGCGCGATCGCTCGGTGCTTTGATTGGGGAGACGCCCTTTGATTTGGGTGATGGGTTTGGCATCAGTGCGGGTGATTTCTCTGATTACTTCAAGTTCACGATGACCGCTGCTGGTAAACTCTCCGCTTCAGCATTTAATAACCCCTACTACTCTAGAACTAGCCAGAATCCCACCCTGTCTATTGTCCGAGACTCGAACAATAACCAGCGGCTCGACGCTGGTGAAACAATTACGCCGTTTAGTGTTGGTTCCCTGACCGCAAACTTGGCAGCAGGAACGTACTTTTTGCATACAAATGGTACCGGTGAACAGGCCGCCTATAACCTGCGACTGGTCTCAGACTACGCTGGAAACACCTTAAGCACAGCCCGCCCATTAGTAGCGATCGCTGGAGCAACCCCACCTAACCAAACTTTTCAGGACTATATCGAACAATTCTTCGATGCCTCCAGCGATGTCAACGACTTCTATCGTTTTGATCTGCCAAATACTTACGAAGTCACCCTGAACACGACGGGCGTTGCTGGTGAAGACTTATCGCTTTCATTGATCAAGGATGTCAACAACAACAATGTGATCGATGCGGGTGATATCTTGGCGACATCAAACGCCTTGAACTCGCCTACAGAAACTCTCTCACGAGTACTTGGAGCTGGTCGATATTTTGCCAGAGTCCAAGGAGTTAATGGTTCCACAAACTACACGCTGACCTCAAAGTTCGTCAGCCCGAGTCAAGATCCTGATGACACGATCGCTGAAGTTCAGAATCGTACAGGAAATATCAAGACACTAGGTCAGTTCGCTGACTTTTCCTTGAATCCACAAATTGATGTCGATCTGGTCAAGTTTACTGTCTCTGCTGGGCAGCGAGTCGGATTCGATGTGGATTCTCGCAATGGGTCAAACCTCAACACTTATCTGAGGGTCTTCAGTTCGAATGGCACACAACTCGCAGCTAACAACGATGGAGCCGCGCCCAGTGAAGCCTCTAGCCAGTTCTCCTACTTGGCTTATACATTCACTCAGGCGGGCACATACTACGTCGGCGTGTCGTTCAACCCGAATTCCAATTACAACCCGGTGACAGGTCTTGGTGATGTAGCTGGTTCGGGGGCTACAGGAGATTACCGTTTAACCCTCAACAATCTTGGACTAGTGTTAACCGGCGATGGTGGGAACAATGCGATCGCTGGTGGTAGCGGCAACGATAACCTCAGTGGGGCTGGGGGCAATGACACACTCACTGGCGGTGCTGGCAATGACGTACTGATTGGTGGTACTGGTAATGACCTCCTGGTTGGTGGTGCCGGAAATGATGCGCTAACCGGAGGTGATGGGGCAGATGTTTATCGGTTTACATCTGGCAGCGATCGCCTGGATACGATTAATGGTTTCAGTGGCTCTGGTGGCGACAAGATTCAGATATCTGCTGTAGGGTTTGGTGGGGGATTAGTCTCAAGCAGCTTAAGCTCAGACCGTTTTCGTTCCGGTGCGGGTATTACCACAGCAAACACGACAACCCAGCGGTTTATTTACAATACGACGAATGGAGCTTTTTTCTTCGATGCTGACGGCAGCTTAGGCGGATCTGCACCATTACAGATTGCCGCCTTGTCTGGCAATCCTGCTCTAAGTAACACCAATATTGTGGTTATGTGAACTACCACACGCTGACCTACGGTACAGTGTGGGCTTCCCAATTCATTGGCAATCGCCTTTAGGACTCCGTAATCCTATTGGTCTTACATTGCCTCCAAGGGCAGGAGTCCTGGTTCCCAAGACCCATAACTTTTTCTTGCAACCTGTGCCTATGAGCTTGGTTTTCGCTTACGGCTGTGAGAGGAGAGTCAAGATGGTTCAAGTTTACCATAAGAAGTTGCTCGTTTCGTCGCTGTCCCCCTCCCTCGCGCTAAGAAGGCGGGAACGCTACGCGAACATTGGTCAGGGGACGCTCCTCAACTCACACGCATTCATCTCATCGCTCCCCTTCGGGTGAGCGAGAGGCTTCTGCTGGGGAAGCTAAATGCCAACGATGATTTGGATAAAGATTTTAGGGAGAGAACCCCAGCTGCTCAATTAATTGGTATACAAAAAATAAACAAATTCCCTTGGCGGCTAATGAGCCGCCAAAATATTTTGGAAATACCTGCGTCATTGCGAGTATGGTTCGCAATAATAGTAAAGGAGATATGAGATTTGCCAAGAAGCCAGAACGAGTTAACTTTGCTTTTTTTCACGCTCACAAACTACTAGTAATTGTGGGTTTTTATTCGCTATTCACTCAGCAGAGTGGATGAGTCGGGAGCATATGCTCCAATGTTTCAAATATCGTGCGTCTACATGGAGGTTTCGTTGATGTTTCTCGCCTCTTCTGCTAAACCGATTGACGACAATCTCAAAAATTTAGTAGACGAAATTGAAGCGCAAAGTCCTAGTTTCTCTGTTTTAGTAGCGCGTCAATTCCGTTATAGTTTGCGTCAAACTCCGGTAGAGGTAAATATCAAAGAACCACGTCAGTTTAATGTACTCGAAGAATTTATTATCCGCGCTGCAATTGAATTTCAACCTCCGCCAACAGAAGATGAATTAGCCTCTGTACTTGGGCTTGATTCTGTATTTATTAAAACTACTACTGCAACTCTTCGTTCCTTACAAACTCTATCATCAACATCACCGCTAACAGTTACTCCTGAAGGTCGCTCATTTTATGAAAAAGGGTCTGTACCACAGCCGCCATATCCTATACAAATTAATGCGATTACAGACCCTTTAAGTAACAAGATAACTTTTCAATCTGAATCCTTAAATGAGACAGCAATAAATTTGCCTGACTTGGCAGACTTTCTCACTATTGATAATACAATTACTGATATTGCTTCCTTACCCCTTGAGGAAATTCAAAAAAGTATTCAAGCTTCCGGTTTAGCACTTCATCTGCCAGAAGAGGGAAAAATTGTCACTTCCTGCAAAATGCTAGCTTCAACTCAAAAAATTTGGAAAAAGATATCACTTTTCGTTATCTTTGATGCTCTTAAAGAGAAATTGAGTATCCAAATAAGAAATGGAAAACAAGTTTTAGAGTCAGCATCAAATTGGTTAGAATTTTTACACACTGAAGGTAAAATCTCTTTGCAAGTATTATGTGAATTGTCAACTGAAACCATCAATTTTGAACGTGAAGCCATTCTCAAGTATAAAAATCCTAAAATAGAAGCTAGACTCGAAAATATTCGCCAAAAGGCGCTAAAAGCTGCCACAGTAAACAATCTAAAAATAGACAATTCTATAGTGGCAGGTGAAGCTATACAGTTACGCGATAGGCAAAATTATCAAACTTTTCTAGAAGTTTTAAATTCGGCAAAAAGTCAAGTTATGATTTACTCTCCGTGGATAAACCAGGCAGTTGTCAATGAAAAACTTCTAACTCTGTTACAGAAATTAGCGAATCGCGGAGTATCGATTTTAATTGGATATGGAATTTCGCGGCGACAAGAAGATGAAGATAAACCAATTCCATCAGAAGTAGAAAAAAAACTTCGAGCGATAAAAACACCTGATGGTTTACCATCTGTACAGATTTTTTGGTTGGGAGATTCCTATATCAAAGAAGTAATAGTTGATCAACAAATCCATCTTTGTGGATCTCATAACTGGCTATCTTATCGCGGCGATTACCTACCACTAGGCGAGTCAGTTTATAAAGTGACAATTCCCCATCAAGTCCAGGAAGCTTATGAATTTCTCGCTAATCGCTTCCAAAATCACGCTCAAAAATTATGGCAAAATGCTCTAGTAAACCGCGATTATAAACTGGCTGTAGAGTCTTTGTGTGTGTGGGGTGCGCTAGGTATGGAAGATATTGCACTCCAAAAGATAGAGCAAAATAACTGGCTGGAACTTCTGCCTGTATGGTTGAATGTAGCACTTCAAGGATTAAGGTCAAAGAATATACAACCTGATTCAGCAAGTTTTAAAGCAGCACTTTCGTTGCTGAGTCAAGTTTCTCTTGAAGAGGCTTTTATTGAGCAATTGCAAGAGAAATGGCGTCAAGTTATCAGCGCGATCGCAATTAACAATCCCGAAACTGCTTTCAACTTACTTAGTGATGAAGTATGGGCGCAGTTTATACGTCTCAAGATTGTTCAAGAGAGTGATTCACCCAATGGTTTTATTTTATACCGTAATTAACCCACACTAGGATATTTTTCATACCTCAATAGTAATAATTTATCGGAAGACAGCCCAGAAATATACCGTTTGATTTCGCGGGAATTGGCAATTAAATGATTCTTAACCTTTGATTGACTTAAAGATAGATCCAGAGACTCGTCTTATTGGATACAATTTATAGGCAGAGAGAGCCGAGGAGAACAAGGTGGTCTTATTAAAAGGCTTTGAGATTGAGATGTACACTGGCACGCCTCAAGGTGAAATCGTCGGTCTCTCCGACAAAATTGTTGCGGCTTTGGATGGATTTATGCGGGAGCCAGATAGCCGCAACGTCGAATACATAACCCAACCATCTCACAATTACGAGAATTTATTGTGTGCCTTGCTGCGCCCCCGGCGGCAGTTGCGAAACTACCTCAATCGTTTGGGCGATTACACCTTAATACCAGGGAGTACTTTATCTTTAGGTGGGGGCGATCGCTTTCTCCGTTCCGATCCAGCAAACCCCTATCATGACTTCATTGAAAATACCTACGGCACAAAAGTAGTCACCGCTAGCGTACACATAAATATAGGCATCAGCGACCCAGAAGTATTAATGCGGGCGTGTCGAGTCATCGGTATGGAAGCACCTCTATTTCTTGCCCTCAGCGCTTCATCTCCCTTCCTGGATGGCAAAGCTACTGGCTATCACTCCACCCGTTGGGGCGTCTTCCCACAAACGCCGAGTCGTGTGCCCTTATTTGCCAGCCACGCCGATCATATTCAGTGGGTGGAAGATCAACTCGTTGCCGGAACCATGCAAAACGTGCGGCATTTGTGGACATCAGTGCGACCAAATGGCGATCGCCGTCCATACAACTTGAATCGCCTAGAATTGCGAATTTGCGATTTAGTCACAGATCCTATTGCCTTACTAGCAATTACTGCCTTATTAGAAGCGCGTTTGTTGCAAATAATCGAAAATACCAGCATCGATCCGTTAACCCAAAGTACTTTCTCTGCTGAAGAACTTGTGACTCTGACTGCTGACAACGAAGCTGCTGCTGCTGCTAGTAGTCTTGATGCTCAGTTAAGGCATTGGCAAGATGGCAGAAGCATTGTAGCCAGAGATTGGATTGCCGAAATTTACCAAGATGTTTGGGCGATCGCCAAGCAACAAGGTTTTAGCTGTTTCCTTTCCCCTTTGCAGAAAATCCTCCGCGAAGGCAATGAAGCTCAACAGTGGTTGCAATTACATGCAGTCGGTTTTGACAGCCAGCGCGTCATCACTCAGGCTATTATTGCCACCCAAGAGCGCGAAATTGAACTCGAAGACAAATTATGTTCGTCTCTGCTGGGTTAACTCAAAAGGGATTGGGCATTGGGGACTGGGGACTAGGGACTGGGGACTAGGGAGAATTATTGAACAGGTTTTTTCCTTCCTTGTCTCTTCCCAATCCCCCATGTCCCATGCCCCTATCTCCTGTCTTCATACAAATGGTAGATTTTATTGCAGTCACTACCATCCCTAAAATACATAAGTACTTACTTTTTCTACACAAAACTTAATATTTACCGATTGTAGCCAAATATCCTCTCAGGCATTGCTCTGGGATGATTTGTACTTCGTTTTAAAAATCTAATCGGTAGAGGATGCTTGATTATTATTAACAAAACCTATGAATAGCCTCTGTCTTTTGGTAGATTTAACATTGGCAATAAATTGTTTTTATACAATACTTAAATTGTACGGATAATGCCTCAGGTAGTTTTAGTTAACCCGCAGATACCTCCTAATACAGGTAATATTGCCCGTACTTGTGCAGCTACGGGTACAGAGTTGCATTTGGTGGGCCCTTTGGGGTTTGAAATTAGCGATCGCTACCTCAAAAGAGCTGGCTTAGATTACTGGCCTTATGTCAAACTACACTATCACGAATCCCTCGAAGCCTTTAAGACCTTACATCAGGGGCGTGGCGGCAGATGGTTGGGTTATACGGTTGGTGGAAATTGTAATTATGTAAGCTTTCAGTTTCAACCTGATGATTGGCTACTGTTTGGTAGTGAAACCACGGGCTTACCACCAGCAATTCTGTCAGATTGCGATGCTACCCTGTATATTCCCATGAGCCAATCGGGGGTTCGCAGCTTGAATCTGTCAGTAAGTGTAGCAATTGGCTTATTTGAAACCCGTCGTCAGTTAGGCTATTTACAATAGTTGTTTACAATATTTGTTTACATTCCTAATTATAAGTGTATTTACTTATAACTTTTCTAGAAACTTATTAGACGATTTATTTCTGACTGCAAAAATTTTCTGGTGACAGCAATAATATGTAAAACAATATACCAAAAATTGGGTTTATTGGTAAAATGTAGTGGAAGATACTTACAAGTATAGTAAGGTTATTATAAGAAATTTGTATATAAAACTTGGGATATTGCCAAATTTGAATGATAGATTTTGATGAATTTAAAACATCCTAAACTAGGAACAAAACCGCTAAAATCCAGTCATGTCTTACATTTGAGCTATTTTGGTTCAAAAAAAGGACAGAAATCAGCCCAAAAGTAGTCGATAGTTAATACGGTTGTTTTTTAGGGAATAATCAACGTAAAGTCTCGTGTTGAGAAGACGGATGGAGTAGAAATATCTTGAAGATATCTACAGCAGGGGGCATAACTTTTCCAGAAGTCGCCGCAATTTAATTTTCAGCAGCGACTTGGACTTGGCAAATAGTTTGTCCAGTCCCCGCAATTGACGCAAGACAAGCGCGGATAATGGTAAAGAGTAAGATCAATCGTCCTAAGTGGTGTTAGGAGTGGTTCGGACAAGTAAACACAAGCAAAATTTAACTTTTGCTAACAGATGTGAACTTGTCTAAATCAGAGAAGCAGGTTAATCTTGCGTAAGCATCTCTGGTGAATGTGATCTCGATCTATCGTTCGTTGTGATCTAAATCATTGACTAGATATCCAGCTGAAAAGTCGAGGTCAGTTAAGCGCTAGTGATCATAGGAGGTCGTCTTTGAAACGAGCATTGAAAAAGAGAGTAAAAGCTGTGTTGAACAATACCCCCAGCAGCGATGATGCCCCGGTAGAACTGCTAAATCTGATGAATCCAAAAGTTAACAGCCCGGTGCGGAGAAAAGCGGCGATGATTGGCTTGGCAATCTCTATGGGAGCAACCAGCCTTTTGGTGACTCGACAAAGCGATCAAGCCCAAGCAGCGGTGCCAGTAGGCAGCCAAAAGGCAACTTCAGCGATTCCTGCTGTTCCTCACACCGGAGTGAAATTCGCCTCCACAAAGCTAGAGTCCCAAGCAGTCTCATCAGTGAGCGTGCCGGAAAATCCTGTAATCGTGGAACCAACGGCAGTCTCACAAGTCCCTGGGCTTGAAGCTAAATGGCAAGTCGCGGCAAGTGGAATATCTTTGCAAGTTCCTGCATCAAACACGTTTTCTCAAACAACAGCAGGTTATAAAAATTCTACTTACCTGAAGCCCAAAGTGGCACAGGGATTGAACAATACCTTAGCCGAAACTAGTTTTCCAACAGTCAAGAATCTGTCTGACTATAGTGCTGATGGTGTTGATAGTATAAACGCATCACTAACTGCCCAGCCACAAACAGTGGCAACATCTGGGGCAGTCAACAGTGAAATAAATGCACAACTGAAGGCGCAACAAGAGTTCGCACTAAATCGCTTACAAGAAAAATCGAATCGGTTAAGAAAGAGTCTGGCGCAGTTGCAGTCTGGAGAGACCAAAAATTTATCACAAGCTGATATAGAATTGGCACAGCCGACAACTGTGGTTGAGAAGACTACATTAGCAGCCCAGTTAGACACTTCTAGCGATGCCAGCCAAACGAACCTGATATCGAAGTTAAAACATAAGACACAGGCAAGAGCATCTGTACCAGCAGCACCAGTAATTATTGCCTCCTCGACACATAGAGCCTACGAAGTTAAGCCTGGAGATACACTAGCAGCGATCGCCAATAGATACAACACTTCAGTATCAGAACTAGTTAAAGCAAATAACCTCAATAATCCCAATGAACTGCGAATTAGTCAAAAACTAGTTATTCCTGCTGTTCAAATTCCTGCTGTTCAAGTTGAGGCAACTGTAGCGAGTCAGCCCACTTATGTAGAGTCTAGCAAAACTCCTGATGTTGCTACCTCCCCTTTGAATATTGGTAGTGCTAACTCATATCTACCTAGTTCACCATCACCAACTATTGCCGACAACAGTAGCGTTGCCGTCCCTACACCGGTAACTGTACAGATTCAGGCAAATAGTACGACCGACTTAGAAACTGCCCCCTCCAGTGCTAAATCTTATGGTGTCGGTGGTGATATTGCAGTGCCACAAGCTTTTGCCGAAATGCAACAGCCTAAAACACCAGCGAATAGGGTAGCAAGGGGAAACAATAGCAATAATGACCGTTTGCAGGGCTTACAAGCGGAAATCCAGAGGTTACAGCACAAATATCGCGCTCAACAGTCTGGTAACTTAGTTGAGCCGGCAGTAGCGATCAAAGCAAATAATGCTGCTATGCTCACTCCTATTTCTACGCCCAATAATTTCAGCGTACCTAACTCTGCATCTAGACCAAATAGTGTAGCAATACCTATTCCAGTTCCGACACCGATTCGGGCTAACTATAGCATTCAGCCAATTAAGTCCCAATTCCGTACTACTGTACGCCCTACCGAGCCAGTAAATCCAGATTTCTTGCCCAATCTAGGTTCTGCTAGCCAGTGGACTCCCTCTCGCACTCAATCTGCCACAAGGGTAGCAACGCCTCTAGGAAGAGTAAATGCCTCTGACTCTCTAGGAAAGATGCGAGGAACCACAGTTTCTCCACAGGTATTACCGCCTTTGGCAGCAGTGGATCAATATCTTCCCAGACCCATTGACGAACTTACACCTCCTCCATCTTCCTCAACCTTAGCTTACACCTGGCCAGCAAAGGGCACTCTCACTTCTGGGTATGGCTGGCGCTGGGGTAGAATGCACAAAGGAATTGACGTTGCTAACTCCACTGGCACGCCAGTTGTCGCTTCAGCTGAGGGGACGATACAAAAAGCTGGTTGGAACAATGGTGGCTACGGCAACCTCGTCGAAATCCGCCATCCTGATGGCAGCACGACTCGCTATGCTCATAACAGCAAAATTCTGGTGCAACCTGGTCAGGCAGTACATCAGGGAGAAACAATTGCTTTAATGGGTAGCACTGGTCACAGTACTGGACCACACACCCACTTTGAAATCCATCCATCAGGCAAGGGTGCTGTTAACCCAATAGCTATGTTACCGCAACGCCTATAATTCTTGGCTGTCTGTAACTAAATTATTGCCTTGTTAATTGAGGGAGTCTACCTCCCTCTTCTACTTTCTATTATCTCAATAGGGATGAAAGTTCTAACAGAATTGCAAAAGGAGCTAGTTTTGAGCAAATTTCTATGCTATATTGATTAATGATTTTGAAAAACATGGCTCAGTAGCTCAGTTGGTTAGAGCACGGGACTCATAAGCCTGGGGTCGTTGGTTCAACTCCGACCTGAGCCACTTTAAAAGTACGATAAGATAAGGGTTTAAACTTCTAGTCATCAATAGTACTAGGGATCTGAATTTCTATAGAAGTCTCTTTTGACTATTGTGCATTCACAAATTAATGTCGCTTTTTCACTAATTGGTGTCGAAATTCAAGCTGTTACTAAGACTGCGATCGCAGTCAAAGGATTCATCCCAGCCTGTGGCATAAGCAAAGTTTTCATTCCATAGTAACGCTGCAACTCCTTGTGCGATCGCTTATAATAACACCTGCTGATTTTTGAGGCGTGGTAAGTACAGGTAACACGCTAGGTACTCCCATAACTTCTTATTTTTGCATTACCGAGGACTGGTTCCCTTTTGGTTCAGTATTTCTTTAGCTCTGATGCGGGCTTTAGTTTCGCTTTCCTTATTTTTATGGGGATGTTGTGGCCCCATGACAAGCAACCTTACGGCCATTTGATCCGGAACATCTGCAAAATAACTTAATATAGTTGTCTTGACTTAACTTGTATAAACTTGCATAATGATTAAACTAATACAATTTATAGAACTAATTAGTAAGCTTAAAAAGCTTACCTAGTAAGGGTTCTGGGGTTATAGCGCAGTTGGTAGCGCACCTCAATGGCATTGAGGGGGTCAGCGGTTCGAATCCGCTTAGCTCCATTATTAAAACTTACTTACTCATCGGCTTCCTGCGCGAGCTTCTTCAGTTTCTCGTGGCGGCGCGGGTAACTGAACACTACCTCATGCCCCGCACGGGCGAAGAGCGTCGCGAGTCGGCCTACGCATCAATCCCGAACCTAGAATGCCAACTCGCATACTGCTCTCCCTCGTCTATCGCTGCCAGCTATCTGCCTTGCACGTGTTGCCTTGCTTAGTGAGCTACCGAATGCAACCAAAGAACACATTTTTTGCCGTTCAGCGACCGGTCATTTGCTCCAGCTTTTCGGGATACCGAGCCCCTTGTACCGCGATCTTGGAGGCGGCGTCATCGATGTCACGCAGATCGTCGGGCGTGAGTTCGACTGAGACTGCCCCGATGTTTTCGTCCAAGCGATGCAACTTCGTGGTGCCTGGGATCGGAACAATCCACGGCTTCTGAGCAAGCAGCCAGGCGATCGCGATCTGAGCCTGGGTCGCCTGCTTCTGTTGGGCGATGCTGCCGAGCAGATTAACCCTCTTTTATCACTCTCGACAAAGTATAATTAGGAGCGATCGCAAAAA